>NZ_JBSFPS010000009.1:0-77060 GCF_053588315.1 Streptosporangium sp. NPDC003464
ACCGGCCGAGGGTGGCGGTGTCGGTGCCGCCGGGGTCGGCGGTCCAGCCGGTCGCCGTCTCGAAGGTGTCCTGCCAGACGGTCACGGGCGGGGTGGCCGTCGCGGTCGTCCACACCGCGTAGGCGATCGCGTCGGCGTTGCGGTTCAGCGCGGTGTCGTTGATGTTCGCCGTGGTGTCGCACGCCCGGTGGTAGCAGGAGTCGAACGACTGCCCCGCCGTACCGCCCCAGAGGGTGGCCTGGGCGCTGGACTTGATGCCCTCCGCGCCGGTGAACGTGCCCCCGGCGGGGATGCCGACGCTGATGAACGGGCCGTAGTCGGAGCGGCCGTCGAAGTCGGTGCCCCGGGTGGCCACGCCGATCGAGGTGAAGTAGGCCTGGATCGTCGCCTCCAACTGCGCGGAGCCCGCCGGGCCGGGGCCCGAGCCGACGCCGTCGGAGTTGTCTCCGTCGTAGACGAAGTAACCGGCGTTGGGCGAGCCGACCATGTCGAAGTTCAGGTAGCCCTTGACCTTGGCCCGCTCGGTGGCGGGGAGGTTGTTGACGTAGTACTGCGAGCCGCGCAGACCCAGCTCCTCGGCGCCCCACCAGGCGAAGCGGAGGTGTTTGGTCGGGGCCAGGGCCTGGCGGGAGACCTCCAGCGCGGTCTCCAGGATGGCGGCGCTGCCGGAGCCGTTGTCGTTGATGCCCGGTCCCGCGGTCACGCTGTCGAGGTGCGCGCCGACCATGAGGATGTCGTTGGGGTCGCCGCCCGGCCAGTCGGCGATGACGTTGTAGCCGGTCGCGCCGTTGTAGGTGAACGACTGGAGGGTGGTGGTGAACCCGGCGCCGTCGAGCAGACCCTTGACGTAGTTCGCCGAGGCGAGATAACCGGGGCGGCCGTGCGCGCGGTTGCCGCCGTTGGCGGTGGCGATGGACTGGAGCTGGGTGAGGTGTGCCTTCACGTTGGCCAGCGAGATGTCCGGTGGGACGGCGGCCGACGCGGCCGGCGCGGTGAGCGCCAGGGGGATGGCCAGGATCGCCGCCATCCCGATGGTCCACAGGTTGCGCATCATGCTCCTCGGGTTGGGAGGGTGTGGGGGTCCCCCGAGCGGCGCGCACCTGGCGGGTGCGCGCCGTACAGCGTGGTGGTGCGCTTGGGTGGTGTCCCTCGGATCCGTCGCCTGCGGCGGCCGTCAGGTGGGGTCCGCGGGACACGGGTCAGCGGGCCGCGTCCTCCGGCGCCCGCTTGGCGGCCGTGGCGGACCTCGCCAGGGCGGCGGCGTCACGGTCGGGGATCGTGGACAGGTCGTAGGCGTAGAACGCGGTGGCGTAGCCGATCGCCTTGGAGTTGCGGTCGAGCGCGGCGGCGTTGATGTTGGTGATGGCGTCGCAGGCCGCGTGGTAGCAGGGGTCGTACGGGGCGTCCGCCGTACCGCCGAACACGGCGGCCTCCTCGGCGGTCTTGATGCCTTCGGCGCCGGTGAAGATGCCGCCGGCCGGGATGCCCGCCGCCATGAACGCGCCGTAGTCGGAGCGGCCGTCGAAGTCGGTCCCCTTGAAGCTCAGACCGCGCTTGCCGTAGAACTTCTCCAGCAGCTTCTCGATCTCGGCGGAGCCGGCCGGGCCGGGGCCGGAGCCCTCGGCGTCGGAGTCGTCACCGTCGTAGAGGAAGGTGACGTCGTTCGGCGAGGCGACCATGTCGAAGTTGAGGTAGAGCCGGATCTTGTCCCGCTCGGCCTGCGACAGGCCCGCGACATACTGGTCGGAGCCGAGCAGGCCCAGCTCCTCGGCGCCCCACCAGGCGAAGCGGAGCTTGTGCTTGGTGGGCAGGTGGGCCAGCTTCAGCGCGGTCTCCAGGATGGCGGCGCTGCCGGAGCCGTTGTCGTTGATGCCGGGCCCTTCGGTGACGCTGTCCAGGTGGGCGCCGGCCATCACGATCTCGCCCTTCTTGCCCCACGGGGAGTCGGCGATGAGGTTCTTGGTCTGGCCGACCGTGGTCTTGGCGTCGACCTTCAGGTGGACGGTCGTGCCCGGGGTGTCGGCCAGGTCGAGGCCGACGGCGGTGGAGGCGATCACGATCGGGAAGCCGAAGCGCCACTCGCGGATGTCGAACGAGAAGGGGTCGGTACGGCCCGGCTGACCCTCGTTGAAGAAGATCACACCGGCCGCGCCGGCCGCCTTCGCGTTGGTGGCCTTGTCGACGAACGGGCAGGTGCCCCGCTGGATGAGGGCGATCCGGCCCGGCACGAATCCGGCGAAGTCGGCGGCCTCGCAGCCCGCGGTGGAGGTGTTGGGACTCGGCGCCGGCGGGATGACCGCGTCGACCACCTGGACCTGCGCCGTGACGTCCCCGGGACTTGAGGAGACGACGGTGACGAAGTCGGCGGGGTTGGCGTAGGTCTTGGCCTCCGGCGTCACCTGCTGCAGGACCGAGGGGGAGAACTCCTCCCACGAGACCGGGAACTCCACGTCGGTGGTGGAGACCTTGTAGCCGGCCCGGCGCAGCTTGTCCTTGACGTAGGCGAGGGAGGCGTCGTATCCGGGGGTGCCCGCGGCGCGGGTGCCGCCGTTGGCGTCGGCGATCTGCTGGAAGCTGTCGAGGTGTTTCTTGACGTTCTTACCCTTGACCTGGGAGGACAGGGCCTCGGCCAGGACGTCGGGGAGGCCGGTCGCGGCCGCGCTCGCGGGTGGGACGAAGGCGAGCGGAAGAGTGACGGCCGTGACCAGGGTGGCGGTCCGGACCAGCGTGCGTTGCAGGCGCAGGCGCATAAAGCTCCTCGGGGAGTGAAACTGTGGGCCCCAATCCGTGTTAAGGCGGAAGCTACCTTGATCAATGACCTTCGCCTAGGCCCATTGGGGAGGAGTTGCGCGAATAGTTACGTGGCCCGCCCGGTCCCCGGGCCGACCCTGACAGGGTTTTCTCAGGGATGTCCCGGGAACGTGGGGGTCTTCGCCCTCCGTTCAGAAGGTGAAGACCAACGATCCGGGGAGACAGAGATGCACCGTTCGAGAAATCACAAAATCATCGCCGGCGTCTGCGGTGGGATCGCGGAGAGCCTCGGCTGGTCGCCCACGGTCGTCCGGGTGCTGTGGCTGCTGCTGTCCCTCATCCCGGGGCCGCTGTGGGTCGTCTACGTGCTCATGTGGATCCTCGTCCCCAAGGCTCCCGCGGTCCACTACGGAAAATAAGCTGAGGACATGAGGCAACGCCCCCTGTCCCTTGTCCAGGACGACCTGGTCGACTACGAGAAGGCCATGGAGCAGATGACCGACCTGGTCGGTCAGCGGCAGCGCGACGAGCGCCCCGACACGCTCTGGCTCCTCAGCCACCCGCAGGTCTACACCGTCGGCAGGCGCACGCTGGAGCAGCACCTGCCCGACCCGTCCCACGGCATCCCGGTCGTGAGCACAGGCCGCGGCGGTCAGCTCACCTATCACGGCCCCGGCCAGCTCGTCGGCTATCTCGTCGTCAAGCTCGGCGAGGGGGAGGGGATCGTCGACTACGTCCGCGAGGTCGAGCTCCGGCTCGTCCGCGCCCTCGGCGCGCTGGGCGTCCCGGCCGAACGCCGGGACACCCCGCCGGGTTCGGAGCTGCTGACGGGCGTGTGGACGGCGGAGACGGGCCGGAAGATCGTCTCGATCGGCATGCGGCAGAGCCGCGGCGTGACCAGCCACGGGTTCGCCCTCAACGTCGACGGCGACCTGGCCCCGTGGGACTGGGCGGTGCCCTGCGGCATGCCGGAGGTCGACATGACCTCGCTGAGCCGGGAGGCCCCGGCCACCGCGGACATGGACCGGGTCCGGGCCGCGGTGGCGGAGGCGTTCGAGGCGGTCTGACCGGGGGACCGCGGCCTGATCAGGCGATCGGCTGCCCCTCCTCGACCTCGACCGTGCGGCGCGGCCCGGTGAACCAGTGCCGGGCCGACAGCGCCCACCACAGGCCCACGGCGAGGACCATCAGCCCGACCACGATCGGCGCGTAGTTGACCGCGGTCCAGGTGAACGTCTCGTCTCCCGGCGTGGCGGGGTCGTCCTTGTTGAACGGCACCCCCGCCGGGGCCAGCGGCATGATGAAGTAGATCGAGACCACGACGATCTCGATGACGGCGATCCAGCACATGACCTTGTACTTCGCGCCCAGCGTCCACGGGCCGGGCTCGAAGCGGTCGCCCATCCTCAGCCGGAGCCAGATCGGGATGGCGAAGGCGATGTAGAGGCCGACGACCGCGACCGAGACCACCGCGTAGAACGCAAGGGGGGTGCCGGTCGGGGCCTTGTAGAGGGCCGGGAGGGTCAGCACGAGCGCCGCGACGCAGCCGAAGACGATCGCGTTGACCGGGGTCCGGTCCTTGTTCACCTTCGACCAGAGCCGCCAGCCGGGGATGCCGCCGTCCCGCGAGAACGCGTAGGTCATCCGGGACATCGAGGTCACGCAGCTCATCCCGCAGAAGAACTGCCCGATCGTGGAGATGCCGAAGATCACCGTGGCCAGGACCGGGGTGAGCGACGAGGTGAAGACGGCCCCCACGAAGCCGAACTCCTTGTTGACCGCGTCAACGTCGGTGGCCGCGAACAGGAACGCCAGCAGCAGGACCCAGCCGCCGATCGCGGAGTAGAAGATCGACTGCCAGAGCCCGCGGGCCGCCGCCCTCGAGGCGCCCTGGGTCTCCTCCGAGACGTGCGCGCAGGCGTCGAAGCCGGTGATCGTGTACTGGGTCAGCAGGAAGCCGAGCGGCAGCACGTAGAACCAGAACGACGTGTCGGGGAAGCCCGAGTTGTTGAAGCGCTCGGTGAAGACGAACGACAGCGACTGGTGCCGGTCCGGGCCGAAGATCAGGATGGCCACCACCACGGCCGCCCCGAACACGTGCCACCACACCGAGACGTTCTGCAGCACGGAGATGAGCCGGTGGCTGAAGATGTTGATCAGCGCGTGCAGCACCAGGATGACTGTGAAGAGGATGAAGGTGTTGCCGAGGGAGATCTCGAAGCCCTCGGCGAACCGGTTGATCGTGATGTTCATGAACGTCGCGCAGCCGTAGTCCACCGAGGCGGTCACCGCGATCAGCCCGACGAGGTTGAACCACCCGGTGAACCAGCCGTGGACCGGCCTGCCCAGCTTGGCGGCCCACCAGTAGATGCCGCCGGCGGTCGGGTAGGCCGACACCAGCTCCGACATGCACAGGCCGATGATCAGAATGAAGATCGAGATCAGCGGCCAGCCCCAGGAGATGGCGATCGGCCCGCCGTTGTTCCACGCCTGGCCGAAGGTGGTGAAACACCCGGCCAGGATGGAGATGATCGAGAAGGAGATGGCGAAGTTGGAGAAGCCGCTCCAGGTGCGGGAGAGCTCCTGCTTGTAACCGAGCTCGGCGAGCCGCTGCGCGTCCGTGTCCACAGGTGGCACCACTGGCTTGGTCATGCAAGCCTCCTTGCGTCTTACATGGGGGGTTTACTCCGGGATGAGGGGGTCATCCCGGGGCGGGGGTCCGGGGAGCCGGCGCGCGCCGGCCCCGGACGTCGTCGACGAGCCGTCCGAACCCCGGGTCGTCCAGGTCCCGTACGGCCCGCGCGAACTTGTCGGCCGCCTCCGCGTCGTAGTCGAAGTCGGCGGCCGCCGCCTGTTCCCGTAGCAGCCCGTGATGCACGGCGAACCAGAGGGACCAGGTCAGGTTGGACATGATCAGATTGAGCCTGACCCGCGCGATCAGCCGCGGGTCGGCCTCGCCGAAGTAGGCGTGGGCCAGCCGGCCGGCCAGGTCCGGATCGTAGTCGGCCTCGGCGGCGATGTCGCCCAGCTCGAAGGCCGGGTCGTTGTTCCCGGAGAGCTGGTAGTCCACGATCTTGATCTCCGTGCCGCAGTGGATGAGGTTGCCCGGCAGCAGGTCGTTGTGGCAGGGCACCGCCGGCAGCGGGTGGGCGGTCAGCGCCCGCTCGATCTCCGCCGCCGCCCGCCGCCGGTCCTCGTAGCCGTCGGGTGTCGGCAGCGCGTGGGTATGGCAGAGGGCGAGGAACTCCTCAAGCTTGCGGAAGATGGAGAAGTCGTTGACGAACCGGGGCCCGGCGTGCAGGCGGCGGCAGGCCGCCGCGATCGGTCCGGGGAGCGTCCGCACGCCGTGCGCGTCGAGGGTGGCGCCGTCGAGATACTCCAGCAGCAGCGCGCCGGGCATCCGGTGCAGGACCCGCGGGCCGACCCCGGCCTCGGCCGCGCGGAGCGTGTTGGCGATCTCCTGGTCGAGGGGGATGCCGAGGCCCGCCCCCGAGACGCGCGGATCGAGCACCCGCAGCAGCCAGCGCTGCCCGTCGGCCGCGTCCAGCCGGGCGATCCGGTGGCTGAGCCCACCCTTGATCGGCGTCTCGGTGACGGGCTGTCCGGCCCACTCCCGGACGGCTGCGAGAGCATCTGGCATGCCGCACTCCTTTGGCCTACCTTCAGACCATTGATCCGATTATCCGGACGAGTTGTTACAGAGGGGTTGCCGATCTTGGAACTTCCCAACTCTGCGCGGGCCGTCGTGATCGGCGGCGGGGTGGCCGGGTGCAGCGTGGCCTACCACCTGGCGAAGCTCGGCTGGAGCGAGGTGATCCTGGTGGAGCGGCACGGGCTGACCGAGGGGACCACCTGGCACTCGGCCGGATTCGTGGGCCAGCTCCGCTCGACCGTCACCCAGACCAAGATGATCATGTATTCGGCCGGCCTCTACCCCGAACTGGCCGAGCTGACCGGGATGGACCCCGGCTGGCGCGGGGTGGGCGGGCTCCGCCTGGCGACCACGCCCGAGCGGGTGGAGGAGTCGCTGCGGCTGGCCGGGGCCGGGGAGACCTACGGCCTGGGGCTGTCCGTGCTGTCCGGGGCCGAGGCGGGGGAGATGCTGCCGCTGCTCGACGTGCGCGACGTGCGGGCCGCGCTCTGGCTGCCCGGGGACGGCTGGCTCGATCCGGCGCTGCTGGCCAGGGCGCTGGCGGCCGGGGCGGAGAAGCTGGGCGTGCGGATCTTCACCGGCACCCGCGTGACGGGGCTGGAGGTGGCCGGCGGCGCGGTCGGCGGGGTCCGCATCGCGCTCGGCTCCGAGGAGTGGTCGGTCCGGGCCGACACCGTGATCATCGCGGCGGGGGCGGCCAGCGGCCGGGTCGGGCGGCTGGCCGGGGTGGACATCCCGATCGTGCCGATCAAACACCAGTATGTCGTCACCGAACCTTTCGAGGTCCCCTCGTCTATGCCCACGGTCCGGGACCCGGACAACATCGTCTACTTCCGCGAGGAGGGCGGCGGCATACTCGTCGGGGGATATATCCGGACTCCGGAGATCTGGGAGACCGGGCAGCCGCTGGAGGAGCCCCGGACGCTGTTCGCACCCGATATGCCGAAATTTCAAGAATCGTGGGAGTCGGCGGTGCGGCGGGTCCCCGCGCTGGGCCGTACCGAGATCACGAAGGTCGTCCACGGTCCCGAGGCGTTCACCCCCGACGGGGAGTTCCTGCTCGGCGAGACGGCGGTCCGCGGCCTGTGGGCGGCGGCCGGGTTCTGCGTCCACGGCCTGGCCGCCGCCGGCGGCGTGGGCAAGGTCATGGCCGAGTGGATCGTGGACGGCTCGCCGGAGTACGACGTGTTCGGCATGGATCTGCGCCGGTTCGGCGGCCACGCCCGGTCCGCCCCATGGGCCCGGGCCAGGGCGCTCGACTCCTACTCGAAGTACTACGACATCGTCTACCCGGGCGAGGAGCGCACCGCCGCCCGGCCGCTGCGCCGCTCCCCGGCGTGGGTACGGCACGCGGAGCTGGGGGCGGCGTTCGGCGAGAAGTCGGGCTGGGAACGGGTCAACTGGTTCGACTCCAACGCCGACGTCCCGGTGCCGGAGGAAGACTCCAACGCCGGCGCCCGGGCGTGGGAGGAAGGCCCCAACGCCGGCGCCCGGGCGCGGGAGGAGGGAGGCGGGCGGGGAACGCGGGAGTCGCCGGCGGTCCGCCCGGCCGGCTGGGCGGGCCGGATCTGGTCCCCGGCGATCCGGCGGGAGTGCCTGGCCACGCGGGACGCGGCGGGACTGTTCGACCAGACCTCGTTCGCGAAGCTCGAAGTCTCAGGGCACCAGGCTCTGATGAGACTGCAGCGGGCGTGCGCCGGGCAGCTCGACCGGCCCCCCGGCTCGATCGTCTACACCCAGCTGCTGAACGAGCGCGGCGGCATCGAGGCCGACCTGACCGTCACCCGCCTGGCCGAGGACCGCTTCCGCCTGGTCACCGGCACCGCCTTCGGCGTCCACGACGCGGCCTGGCTCCGCGGCCACGGCCTCGACGTCCGGGACGTCACCTCGGCCCACGCCTGCTACTGCCTGTGGGGCCCGCGCGCGCTCGACATCCTCGGCACGGTCTGCGACGACGACCTGACCTTCGGATACATGCAGGCCAGAGAGATCAGCGTCGGGAACGTCCCGGTGCTGGCCCAGCGGGTGACGTTCGTGGGCGAGTTCGGCTGGGAGCTGTACTGCCCGTCGGAGTACGGGCTGACCCTGTGGGACACGCTCATGGAGGCGGGCACGCCGTACGGCATGCGCCCGGCCGGCTACCGGGCGATCGACTCGATGCGCCTGGAGAAGGGCTACCGGGTCTGGGGCCTGGACATCACCCCGGAGACCACCCCCGTCGAGGCCGGCCTGGGTTTCGCGGTGGCCATGGACAAGGACTTCCTCGGCCGGTCCGCGCTTGAGGCGGCGGCCCGGCGGGACCGGCCCGGCCGGCGCGGCGGCGCGGACGGGCCCGCTCCGGACGCGCCCGCCGGAGCGCCGGACGGCCGTCGGGGGACGGAGGCTCCCGGCCCGCGCCTGCGCTGCCTCGTCCTGGACGACCCCCGCCAGGTCTGCCTCGGCGGCGAGCCGGTCCGCGTCGACGGCGCGCCGGCCTCCCGGGTGACCAGCGGCGGGTACGGCCACCGGGTGGAGCGCTCGATCGCCTACACCTACCTGCCCGCCGGGACCGCCCCCGGCGACCGGGTCGAGGTCGGCGTCACCGGCCTCTGGACCGGCGCCACCGTCACCGCCGAGCCCCTCTACGACCCGGCCTCCGAGCGGATCAGGCGCCTGCCCGGCTGATCCTCCGCCGGTCCTCGGCTGGTCCTTGACCGGTCCTCGGCCGGAGAGTGCGCTCCCGCGCCCACGCTCTCCGGCGGAGGGCCTCCCGCGACAGGCGGTGCCCGGGCGGCGTGTCAGGGCCCGACAGGCTCATGAGGGCCGGTGAGCCGGCCGTGCAGGCGCCGGGCCCGTCGGCAGTTTTTTATCCCTCGGCTCCCTCCTGTCCTTCGACTCCGCGGGCACGGGATTGCGTGTCTGTCCGCGTGTGTTAAATTTTGGCCATGCGGTCAAAAAACGAGACGAGCGGTCAGGAAGGCGGGGTCGATGGAGGGCTCAGGCTCCGGCCGCCCCGGAATCCGGTGGACAGCCGGGCGGTCCGGTGGTGGACGGGCCAGGCGGCCGTGCTCGTGGCCCCGCCGGTCCTGGTGCTGGTCCTGCTCGCTCTCCTGATCCCGCCGGCCCGGTTCTGGCTGCTGCTCCCGGCGCTCGTCATCGCGGTCCCGGGGGCCGCCTACGTGGCGGTGATGCCACGGTGGAGGTTCCGGGTGCACCGCTGGGAGACCACCGACGACGCGGTCTACGCGGCCTCCGGCTGGATCTGGCAGAAGTGGCGGGTCGCGCCGATGTCGCGGATCCAGACCGTCGACACGGTCCGGGGCCCGCTCCAGCAGATCTTCGGCCTGGCGGGCGTGACCGTCACCACGGCCTCGGCGGCGGGCGCGATAAAGATCAACGGCCTGGACCACGCCCTCGCGGCCGACCTCGTCGAGCGGCTCACCGCCCGGACCCAGGACACCCCCGGTGACGCCACGTGAACCGCGATCGAGACACGGCCGGCGACCGCCGGTATGACGGGGCGGAGCGGGTCGGCGGCGGGGCGGCCGGCCTGGAGTGGACGCGGCTCGACCCGCGGATGCCGTGGCTGAGCCTGAGCTGGGTGATCGGCCCGCTGGCGCCTGTCGC
The DNA here is from genome assembly GCF_053588315.1 of Streptosporangium sp. NPDC003464. Taxonomy (NCBI): domain Bacteria; kingdom Bacillati; phylum Actinomycetota; class Actinomycetes; order Streptosporangiales; family Streptosporangiaceae; genus Streptosporangium; species Streptosporangium sp. NPDC003464. Next base: position 10,010 of record NZ_JBSFPS010000009.1, read on the forward strand.
GGCCACCGCCCTGGTCGCCGGCGACCGGCTGAACCCGCAGACCGTCATCACCCTCGGCTCGATCCTGGCGGCGGCCGCCGTGATCACCTCGATCGGCCTGATCCGCTACGCCACCACCCGCTACCGGGTCACCGGCGAACGCGTCGAGCTCCGCTCCGGCCTGGTCTTCCGCAGGCGGCGGTCGGTCCCGCGTGACCGGGTGCGCAGCGTCGAGGTGACGGCCGGTCCGATGTACCGGATCTTCGGCCTGGCCGACGTCAAGATCGGCACCGGCCAGAACGACGCGGACGAGGGGCTCTCCCTCGACGGGATCTCCCGGGCCGACGCACTGCTCCTGCGACGGGGCCTGCTCGGCCGTACGGCCCGCTCCGACTCCGTCATCGCCGAGCTGCGCCCGGCCTGGATCCGCTACGCGCTGCTGAGCAGTTGGTCGCCGGCCATCGGCCTGGCCCCCTTCGGCCTGTTCTTCCGCGTGCTGGACATGTTCGGGATCAGCCCCACGGAGGTCGGCTTCCTCGGCGAGCTGTGGGCCGCCGTCACCGCGACCCACCCGGCCGTGGTCCTCGCCGTGGCCACCGGCGTCGTCCTGGCGATCGGGCTGACGGGGACCCTGCTGCTCCACGTGGAGTCCTGGTGGGACTTCCGCCTGACCCGCGGGCCCGGCCGCGCCCTCCTCGTCCGGCGGGGCCTGCTGACCACCCGGTCCATGTCGCTGGAGGAGCGGCGGCTGTGCGGGGTCGAGGTGGCCGAGCCGCTGCCGCTGCGCTGGGGCCGGGGGGCCAGGCTGAACGCCGTGGCCACCGGGCTCGGCGAGGACGACTCGACGGCCCTGCTGCCGCCGGCCCCGCGTGCCGAGGCCCACCGCGCCGCCGCCGCCGTACTGGGCGAGGACGTCTCGCCGACCCTCGCGCCGCTGCGCCCCCACCCCCGGGTGGCGCTGCGCCGCAGGGCCGTCCACGCCGTCTGGCCGCCGCTCGTCCTCGCGCCGCTGCTCGCGGGGCTCGCCGCGTGGCTGAGCTGGGTCCCCGCGCTGCTCTGGGCGGCCGGTGCGGCGCTGCTCCCCGCCGGGCTGCTCCTGGCCCGCGACGCCTACCGCAACCTGGGGCACGGACTCCACGGCCCCTACCTCGTCACCCGGTACGGCACGGCCCGGCGCAGGACGGTGGCGCTCCGCCGTGAGGCGATCATCGGCTGGACCGTCGGCCGCTCGCCCTTCCAGCGGAGATCGGGCCTGCTCACCCTGGCCGCGACCACGGCCGCGGGCAAGGGCTCCTACAAGGTCAGAGACGTCTCCGTCACGCAGGGACTGGCCTTCGCCGAGGAGGCGGTGCCCGGCCTGCTGGCGCCCTTCATCCGCTGACGTCCCGGAGGTAAGATCACCTGCGATGGAGACGGGTGGAGCGGACACGTTGGCGGACTTGCTCGCCGAGGCGTCGAGGGGACGCTTCCCCGCGCCGGACGCGGGGCCGACGATCCTGCCCCAGCCGTCGCCGCGTGACGCGGGTGTCATCGCCTTCACCGCGCACAACGTGATATTCGCCGACGTCGAAGCGTCGTGGATCCACCGGCGCCTCCCCGACGGAGACCTGTCCGCGCCGCTCGGCCCCCGCTTCCTCGGCGCCCTGGAGGGACGGCTGGGCCGCCGGCTCGACAACATCGACATGCTCGCCCTCGCCGGGCCGCTCCCCGGCCGGCCGCAGATCGCGCTGACCGAGGTGTCCGCGACCGGCCACCCGAGAGCCGGACGCGCCCGCCGCTACCGTGACGACGTCCGGACGTGGACCTGCCCGGGCGGCCTCCTCGTCATCGGGCGCGGGGTGGCGGGCCGCTGGGAGGTCGCGGTCGAGATCGATCCGGAGCACCGGGGCCGGGGCCTGGGAAGGGCCCTGGCCTGCGCGGCCCGTCAGCTCACCCCGCACCCGCTGTGGGCCCAGATCGCCCCCGGCAACGCGGCCAGCGTCCGGACCTTCCTGGCCGCTGGATACGTCCCGGTGGGCGCCGAAGCGCTGTTCTCCCCGTAGGCCGGCCTTCCCGCGGCCGGCTCCTCCGCCTCCCCGCGGGGGCCTTCACCTCCCTGCCGCTCCTTTCACCTCCCTGCGGCCGGCTCCTCCGCCTTTCCACGGCTCCCACGGCCTGGCCCCCGCTCTCCGGTGGAAGGCGCTAGACGGTGCCGAGGCAGGTGACGGTCCGGTGGACGGGGATGCCGGGGGTGGGCGGCGCCTGCGTGCGGTTCACCCAGCAGAAGTCCACCCCGGCGGCCTGCGCGCAGCCGCCGTCGCTCGCCGGCGAGTCGCCGACCATGAGCGCGTCACCGGCCTTGGCCTCCAGCAGGTCCAGGGTGTGGTGGAGCAGCTCTCCGTCGGGCTTGCGCAGGCCCACCTCGGGGGCGATCACCACGTGCTCGAAGAACCCGCCGATCCGGGTGCGGCGGAGCTTGGCCCGCTGGACATGGGCGATGCCGTCGGTCACCAGGGCCAGCCTGAACCGCCGGGACAGCCGCCGCAGAGCGGCTCTGGCCTCCGGGAACAGGGTCACGTTCCGGCCGAGCGCGTCTTCGAACGCGGCCGCGACCGAGGGGAGGGCGCCCATCCTGGCCCAGCGCTCCAGCCGCAGCTCGGCCAGGGTGATCCGGTGCTCGCGGTAGGCCGCCCAGAGCGGCTCGTTGGCGGCGTGGAAGCGCGCCAGGAACTCGGCGCGGCCCATCTGGAAGAAGCGGTGGTGCACCTCATGAAGCGCGCCGCGCTCCGTTTGGGCGTAGTCGACCACAGTCCCGTCCAAGTCGACCAGCAGCACCTGGTGTCGACTCTCCCTCGCCGAGCCCATCGCGCTCCGACAGCCGGAGGATCTCCCCGACCGTCGCCGCGTCCGCGGCGTAGATGTGCGGAACGTCGACGAAGACCCTCATTGACCCACAGTCCACCCCGAGATCGCCGGCGACCTCGTTCTGAATACTACGCAGCGGCACATAGTTCAGGTAGGAGGTGAACACGTTCTGCGACCGGAAGGCGGCGGTCATTACCAGCCGCCCGTCGCGGAGCCGGAAGGCCAGGCTGGTCAGGCAGGGCACCGCGTCGGGAGACTCGCCCGGGACGGTGAGGGAGATCCAGCCGCTCTTGGTGTACGGCTTGGCGCGCAGCACGTCGGCGACCCAGCGGAGCTGGTCGACGCCGAGGAGCTGGCGGAGCCGGCCGCCGTAGCTGTATTTGAAGGGCGGCAGGACCGCGCACTCGCTGAACTTGCCGGCGTACAGCGGGATCTTCCCCGAGTCGCCGTAGGACTCCAGGATCGGATCGTCCCAGCCGAGCCCGGCGATCTCGAACAGCACCGCCTGGGCTTCGATGATCGGGCCCCGGTCGTCCTCGGCGGGCCTGCCGCTGTCCTGCACGTGTCGCATCAGCCAGATCCACGTCTCCCCACAAGACGCGAATCTGAGGAGGTCGGGCATTCAGGTCTCCACGTTGGGGAAATGGAAGGGGTTGTGTGGGAGTCTGCGCTGCCGGGAGACGTTGGCGCGGACGTAGTAGACGAAATAGTGCAGCAGGGAGAGCAGCCCGATGACCACCAGGAGCAGGGCCGCGTTGGGTTCGGTCCTGACCAGGCCGAGCACGCCGACGGCGATGTAGGAGCTGTTGACCAGGGCCAGCATCATCACGTTGATCCCCGGCCAGGCGAGCGGCGCGTAGGTCTCGGGGTAGCGGGGGTCCACCGGCAGGTTGGGGGTCCAGCCGAGGGCCGAGAAGTGGTCCTTGAGCTGGACCACGTAGAGCAGGCGGAAGTTGTTGAGCGCCCGCGCGGTCCGCATGTGCGCGTTCACCGCCTCGATCAGCCGCAGGAACGGCAGGATGTTGAGCAGTCCGAACGCGGCGATCGTCGCGAACAGATACCACGGCACGCCGCCCCAGGAGGTCAGCGCTCCCGGATTGACCACCTTCGCGCTCGCCAGCGCGATGGCGGCGGCGAACGGGGCGGCGAGCAGGCTCATGGAGAGCCTGGTCATCTTGAGCCGTTCGTCCTTGGCCGCGAGATAGACGTGGTAGGTCCCGCTGAAGTCCACGGCCACGAGCTGGAGGAAGTCCTTCGGTTCCACGGGCAGGTCGTCGAGCCTCTCGGGCAGCGACTCCGCGGTCATGCGCGGCAACATCTTCCGCATCGGGACCCACTCTCGGGGGCTGGCGGACTTGCGCGGTAAGAAGATTTTGACGCACTTGTCAGTCGGGCGCGCGCCATTCGGCACATCTTCCACAACTTCTCCGAGCTCTCCGGCGTCTAATGGATGACGTTGCCGGGCACGGGGGTTCGCACAGCATGGGATTGACGCCGCTCGCACCTGGTGACCCTCTGCGGCTGGGCGGATACCGCCCGGCCGGACGGCTGGGCGCGGGGGGTCAGGGGATCGTCTACGAGGCATATGACGCCGAGGGCGGCCGGGTCGCGATCAAGGTGCTGCACGGGGACGTGGCGGCCGACTCGGGGCTGCGGACGAGGTTCGCGAAGGAGGCGGAGGCGGCCCGCCGGGTGGCGTCGTTCTGCACCGCCCGGATCCTCGCGGTGGACTCCGACGCGGCCAGGCCGTACATCGTCAGCGAGTTCGTCGCCGGGCCCGATCTGCGGGCGGCGGTCCGCGAGGCCGGCCCCTACGCCGGCGACGCCCTGCACCGGCTGGCCACCGCGCTGGCCACCGCGCTGACCGCGATCCACCGCGCGGGGGTGGTCCACCGCGACCTCAAGCCGGAGAACGTGCTGCTCGGCCCGGACGGGCCCCGAGTGATCGATTTCGGCGTGGCCAGGACCGACGAGATGTCGCTGACCACGACGGGCATCGTCGCGGGGACGCCGACGTACATGGCGCCCGAGGTGTTCGTCGGGCAGCGGGCGGGCCCCCCGGCGGACGTGTTCGCCTGGGGCGGGGTGCTGCTGTACGCGGCCACCGGCAAGGACCCGTTCCAGGCCGAGAGCCTGGGCGGCGTGATGCACCGGGTGCTCACCGTCGACCCTGACCTCGGCGACATCCCCGAGCCGCTGCGCTCGCTGATGGCCGCCGCGCTGGCCAAGGCGGCGGCCGACCGCCCGACCGCGCACGCGCTGCTGATGGGTCTGCTGGGCGGCGAGGACCGGACGGCCGGTACGGCCGCGCCCGGGGCCGGTACGGCCGCGCCCGGAGTGGGGACGGCGGCGCCCGGGGTGGGGACGGCCGGCAGGCCCGCGTCCGAGACCTCGCCGGCTCCGGCGGCAGAGGCGCGGGAGGCTGAGGCGCGGGAGGCCGAGGAACGGGAGGCCGAGGACCTCAGGGCGGGGGTGCGGGCCGCACGGGAGGTCCTGCCGCCCGGATCCGATCCTCCCGCGCTCGGTGTGATCGCCGAGGAGGCGTTCAGCGCGCTGACGCCCCAGCAGCAGGCCGACGCGCCCGGGGTGCTGCTCCGCATGATCGGTGACGGTTCGATCCAGCGCGTCGAGTGCGGGCCGGAGGACGAGCCGGTGATCGCCTGTTTCGCCGGGGCGGGGCTGCTGATCAGGGAGGGCACCACGGCCGTTCCGGCCGGGGCCGCCCTGCCGTGGGCCTGGCCCCGGCTGCGGGAGTGGCTGGCGGCCGAGCGCGACGGGCTGCCGGTGCACCGGCGGCTGGCCGAGGCGGCCCGGGTCTGGGAGGAGCACGGGCGGCCCCCGGGAGATCTTTACCAGGGGGAGGCGCTCCGGGAGGCGCTGCAGTGGGCCGCGACCGAGCGGCGCTATCTCGGGATCAACCTCAGGGAGCGGCGGTTCCTCGACGCCGCCTCGGCCGTGGAGCGGCGGCGCCGGAACAGGCGGCGGCTGGTCACCGCGGGGATGGCCGTGCTGCTCGCCTTCTCGCTGGGCGTGACCGCGGTCGCCCTGCGGCAGGGCCAGACTCTCGCCGCTCAGACCGAGGATCTGCAGCGGCAGCGGGACGAGTCGGCGGCCCGGGCCGCCGCCGCGCGCGCCGACGACCTGCGCGACTCCGACCCCCGTACGGCCATGCGGCTCAGCGTGGCCGCCTGGCGGATCGCCCAGGTGCCGGAGGCGCGTTCCGCGCTGCAGGCCGCGCTGGCCCAGGTGAAGGTCGACGTGTTCACCGACCCCGACGCCACCTCCAGGGCCTCCTACGTCCTCACGCCCGACGCGCGGACGCTCGTGCGGGCCCACGGCGGCGAGGTCCGCATGTACGACGTGGTCACCCACCGGCCGGTCCGGACGTTCGAGGGGGTGGGGAAGCTCGCCGCCGTGACCGCGGCGAGCCCCGACGGCTCGACCCTCCAGGTCGGCGGGCGGCTCTGGGACAGCGCCACGGGCCGGGCCTTCGGCCCGGCGATCCCTGAGGGGTCACGGGCGGAGCTGGAGCCGGAGCGGCGGCTGATCTCGGCCGTCGGCCCCGGCACGCTGGTGATGCGCCCGCTGGACGGGGGCGGGCCGCTGGTCTCGGCGACCGGGTTCGAACCGGAGGGGACCGTCTCGCCGGACGGCCGGTGGGCGGCCGTGGCCGGGCGTCAGGGCAGCGTCGAGGTCTGGGACCTGACCAGGGGAAGGCGGGTGTTCGCCCGGAAGATCGACGGCCCCGTCAGCTCCCGGGGGGAGCGGGGGGCGCCGCAGCTCGCCTTCAGCCCGGACGGCTCGACCCTCGCGGTCGGCGGCGACACCTCGATCACGTTGCTCGACCCCGCCGACGGGAGCCGGCGGGGGGAGGACTTCGCGAGCACCGGCGGCGGCGCGCTCACCTTCAGCCCGGACGGCCGCTTCCTCGCCGAGCAGGCGGAGGAGGCCCTCTTCCTCTGGAAGGTGGCCGACCGCACCATATCCGCGCGGTTCCCCCTGACGGCCGTCGGGAACGCGCGGTTCACCGCCGACAGCCGGACACTGCGCTATCCGACCGGATACGGCTCGGTCGTCTCGATCGACGTCAGCGCCGTCACCCACACCGACACCCTGAACGTGCCGCAGGAGCGCAGCGGCTGGGAGAGCGCGGTCTTCGCCCCGGGGGGCCGGGTGCTCGCCTACGCCAACCTGGGCGTGGTCCGGCTCTGGGACCCCACCCGGCTGGCCCCGATCGGCGGCCCGCTGAGCGTCGACGCGGGTTCGGCCGGGGCGTTCAGCCCGGACGGCAGGACGCTCGCCGTCCCCCGCCGGGACGGCTCGGCGGTGACCCTGTGGGACGTCGCCACCCGCAGGAGCCTGGCCACCCTGAACACCGGGGCCGGGGCCGGGGCGGTCACCGCCCTGGCGTTCGGCGGAGACGGCCGGACGCTCGCGGCGGGTGTGAGCGACGCGGACGGCACGGGTGAGGGGAGGGTGCGGATCTGGGACGTGCGCGCGGGCCGGATCACCGCGACCGTGGACGTGCCGTCCGTCCAGAGCCTGGCCTTCCGTCCGGGCGGAAGTCCGGTCGGGGGCTCCTCGGATGTCGGAAACTCCTCGGACGTCGGGGGCTCCTCGGGCGAGAGCCGGGGCGGGGGGCCGGGGGCGGGGCCGGGTGGAAGTCCGGAGGGAAGTCCGGGAGCGGGGCCGGGTGGAAGTCGGGGAGCGGGCCAGGGGCAGGGCCGGGGCGGCGACGCCGGGAGAGGGGTGCTCTCGGCGGGGGCCGACCTGGTCGCGCTCCCCGGTGGCCGGACGCTCCGCGGTCCCGCCGGGGTCGGCGGCCCGGACGTCCGGGCCGCAGCCTTCAGCCCGGACGGCCGCGTCCTGGCCCTCGGGCTCGCCGACCAGCGTGTGCTGCTGTGGGACGTCGAGCGCGGCGCGCGGCTGGGCGTCCTGGGGGTCAGGGGGTCCCAGCAGCTCCTGCGCTTCTCCCCCGACGGCCGGGTGCTCGTCACGGCGGGAGACGGAGACGGGGTGCGTCTGTGGGACCTGGCCGCCCAGCGGGAGATCGGCTCCCTCCCGGCCGGTGCGACAGCCCTCGACCTGGCCTTCAGCCCGGACGGCCGCGTCCTCAACGCGGTGGCCCGCGACGGCTCGGTCAGCCGCCTGCCGGTGGACCCCTCCCTGGTCGCCGAGTCGGTCTGCGCCCGGACCGGCACGGGCCTGCGGGCGGCGGAGTGGGAGCGGCTCATCCCCGGCGTCCCCTACCGCGAGACCTGCGGCTGATGGGCTTACCGCGAGGTCTGTGACCGATGGGCCTATCGCGAGGTCTGCGGCTGATGGGGCGGGGCGGCGAGCGGGCGGCGCGGACGGGCGCGGCCCGCCCGGACCCGCCACGGCACATGGACGGTTCGGAAGTCGCGGACGGCGGCGCTGCGTAGGCTCGTGCCGTGGATGAGAGCCAGGAATACACCAGGTATCGCCAGGACTCGGCGGTGCTCGCCGAGATCGGACGCTTCCTCGACCCCCAGGTCGCACGCCTCACCGTACGGCTGTCCGGCGACCTGGCGCGGGCCGCGGTCGCCGCGTGGGACCGCGACGAGGAGGCGGAGGCGGGCGAGGAGACCGTCGAGCAGGCCCGGGTCCGGGACCGCGCGGCGTCCCTGGCGCTGATCGGCCTCGCGGTGTCGGACCGCGGCGTCGCCTCGGGCGCCGAGGTCGTCGTGGAGCTGGACGTGACGGAGGTCGCGGCCGCCCTCCTGGCCGCCTACGACGAGGACGTCATCCCGCTGGAGTCCCTCTGACCCCGTGACGGCGGCCCCCCGGGCCGCCCGGCGGTCGCCCCGGGACTCCCGCCGGCCGGCGCACGACCTGCGGTGCCGTACGGACGCAATAAACTGGCGCTGGGTGTCACAGCGAAGGCGAGGTGATTTCGCGGTGCGCAAGTCAGGGGCCATGCCGACACTTGATCCGGTGGATGTCGGCGAGCACGTGTGCTGGGTCGTCGATCCGGCCCAGGGATACACGGCTGCCACCTCGACGTTCCTGGCCGACGGCGAGCTCTTCGGTGACAAGGTGGTCATCGTCGGGTCGTCGCTGGACCCCGCTCCGTCGGCCGGCCTCCTGCGGGACGCGATGGTGGTCGACCCGCGGCTGGTCCGTGGCGTGGACCCGGTGCCGGACATGAGTTCGATGCTGGGCCTGGTGCGGCGCGAGGCGGCCAGGGCGGGGCGCCAGGGCTACCGCGCGCTCCGCGTGCTCGCCGTGATGGACGAGCTCGTGCCGCCGGACGCGGGCCTGGACATGCTGATCGACCATGAGCTGCGCCTCGACGAGTTCGTGGCCGACAGCGCGGCCATCATGGTGTGCGCCTACGGCCGTGACCGCTTCGGCGCCGCCACGCTGGACCACGTGGCCTGTGTCCACCCCCGCGAGCTGGGCAGCGGCTGGGCAGGGCCGTCGTTCCGGATGTTCAACTCGGGTCCGGGCCGCTGGAGCGTGTGCGGGGTGGTCGACTCCGACGGCGCCGCGGCCTTCAGCGCCGCACTGGCCGCCGCCGCGGTGCTCTCTCCGGTGCTGCGGCTCCGTTTCGACGAGCTGGAGCTGATGGACGCCGCGGGGATGCGCGCACTCGTGGAGGCCGCCGCCCGTGCCCCCGTCAGCAGCATCACGGTCGAGGGCGCGAACCCGACAGTGCGGTCGTGCTGGGAGATGCTCGGCTACAGCACCTACGAGGCTCCCGTGGAGCTGACGCCATGACCACCCAAGTCACCGGTGCGGAGGGGACAGCGGGCCTCCGCCACGAGCTCTACTCCTACTCGGGGGAGGCGCAGTTCCTCGACGGGGCGCTGTCCTTCATCGAAGACGCGCTGGCCGCCGACGAGGCCGTCCTGGTGTCGGTGCCCGAGAGCAGGGAGCAGATCCTGCGCGCCGAGCCGGTCGGTTCCGACCCCCGGGTGGTGTTCCTGGACGTCTCCCAGCTGGGCCGCAACCCCGCCCGGCTCATCCCCGCCTGGCAGCGGTGGATCAGCGAGCGGACGGAGCAGGGGCGTCCGGTGCGGGGGATCGGCGAGACCGACTGGAGCGGGCGCGGCGCCGCGGAGATCGAGGAGCTGCGCTACCACGAGTGGCTGCTGAACCTGGCCTTCACCGGCTCGCCGGCGTGGTGGCTGCTGTGCCCCTACGACACCGACACGGTCGACCCCGGGATCATCCGGGCGGTCAGCCGGTGCCACCCGTTCGCCCTGGAGCAGGGCGTCCACCAGGAACATCCGGACTACGTCCAGGCGCCCTTCGCCTGGGAGGAGCTGGAGTCGGCCTGCGACCCGTCGGAGGAGTTCCGCTACGGCAGGGGAGACCTCGCGGCCGTCCGGGACAAGGTCTCCGCCTGCGCCATGCCGCACGGCCTGCGGGGGGAGCGGCTGCGGGAGGCCCTCGTGGCGGTCACCGAGGTGGCCGGCAACAGCATCGCCCACGGGGGCGGGTACGGGACCCTCCGCACCTGGGTGCGGGAGGGCACGCTCGTCTGCGAGTTCCACGACGACGGGGTGATGACCGATCCCCTGGTCGGCCGCATGGTCCCGGCCCCCGGCCCGCTGAGCGGCCGGGGCATGTGGCTCGTCCAGCAGCTGTGCGACCTGGTCCAGGTCCGGTCCGCCCCGGAGAGCGGCACGACCGTCCGCCTGCACATCGTCATCCCCCCGCTCTGAGCCCGGCGGCGACGTCACCGGTCCCGCAGGGCCTCCTCCACGGAGGCGAAGATCGTGAAATAGGGCAGGAGCCCGGTGGTGGTCAGCATGTGGCGCAGGGTGCGGCTCACCCCGGCCAGGGACAGGTCGGTCTTGGTCTCCTGGCTTCTGCGCAGGATCCACAGCAGCTCGGCGAGCCCGGTGGAGTCGCAGAAGGTGAGCCCGGTGAGGTCGAGGACGAGCGCCGGTGTCGCGCCGGGGTCGCCGCTCCATACTTGGGCGAGTTCCCGCCGGAACATCGGCGCGTAGTCGTAGTCCAGCTCGCCGACCGCGCGGACGACGGTGGCGTCTCCGTGTGAGCCGGACGAGATGAGGAGCGTGGCCGCGCCTTCGGATGACATCGAGAACTCCTTAGACCCGCAGTTCACAGGGCGGGCGTTCCCCCTGTCCTACCAGGTATGCGGCTCCGTCGATCCATGATGACTGAGAATCGTAGGAGATTGACCTGTTCCGGGAGGAATCGGAGTAGGGCGGGCGGGGAGTGCGGGCCGGGGCGGCTCTGCCGCCGGGCGGGGAGTCCGGCCGGGTCACCGAGCGGGGAGTCCGGCCGGGGCGGCCCTGCCGCCGGGCGGACGGGAGTGCCGCCGGGGCGGCCCCGGCGGCACTCCCGTCCCTTCTCACATGTGGTCACATGTGACCGTCCGCCCCGCCGGCCTGCCGGCCTACGGGTTGGTGGTGATGGTGAACGTCGACGTCGTGTTCTTCACGTTCGTGGCGTTGTTGCTCAGCCTCAGGTTGTTGAAGGTCACCGAGCCGACCGCCGGCCCCTGGCCGGCCTCCGGCATCTCGTTGGCCCAGATGCCGAACCCGGACTTGGCGTCGTAGGCGTCCCCGCTCTTCCGGGCGCCCGAGATCGAGACGTTGGTGAAGACGGTGTCCTTGATCGGGAACTGCGGCTGTCCTCCCACGTAGTTCGTCTGGAACATGATGCCGCTGTAGGTCGGGTCCACGATGTCCACATCGCTCACGCGGATCCCCTGGAACACCTTCGAGGCGGAGAAGATCCAGATCCCCGGGAAGGTCTGCCCGTTCCAGAAGTGGCCGCCGGCCCGGACGATCGAGATGTTCTCGAACCTCGTCGGCGGGTCGGCGCCGAAGCCGTTCATCGGGTAGCCGAAGTCGAGCGAGCTGATCGTGATGCCGGAGTAGACCAGCGTGTCGGCGATGTAGATGTTCCTGAAGACGTTGTCGTATCCGCCGTAGACCGCGACGCCGGCCGCGCGCCAGGTCAGGATGGACGTCAGGTTCTCGTAGACGTTGCCCTTCATGTCGGAGCCGCCCGCGTCGATGGCCGAGAACAGCGCGAAGCTGTCGTCACCCGTCGCCCGGGCCTCGTTGTTGGTGACGAGGTTGTCCGTGCTGCCGTTGGTCATGTTGATGCCGTCGGCGAACATGTTGCGGATCCGGGAGTTCTTGATCGTCACCCGGTCGGTGTTCGCGCCCCAGTACAGGCAGACCATGTGCTCGTTCCAGATGTTGTCGATCACCACGTCGGAGACGTTGGAGAAGTCGAACACCTTGCCCGGACCGTCGATGCGCGAGGTGTAGTTGCCGAAGTAGGCGAAGTTGGCGAACGTGGACCCCTTCGCCGTCCCGTCCGCGCGGAATCCGACGTCGGTGTTGTCCTGGGTCGACGGCGCGCGGAACTGCGTGTACCAGGGACCGGCGCCGATCACCTTGACGGCCTTGCCGTACACCTGGAACTTGCTCGCCGTCTGGTAGGTGCCCGGCGGCAGGTAGACACCGACGAGGGTGCCCGTGGCGTCCATCCGGACCTTGTCGAGCGCGTTCTGCACGTCCTGGTGCGCGAAGCCCGCCGGCACCGTGTACTTGGCGGGGTCGGGGTTGGCGATCGGCGACACCTGCTCGAGGTTGATGAAGTCGATCGCGTACGTCGTCGTGTTGGCCGGGTCCTTCTGCAGCCTGATCTTGCTGCCGGCCAGGACGGTCGTCCCGAGCATGACGTTGGCCTCGTCGTAGATGTGACGCGGCCCGCCCGCCCCCGGCGAGTTGCCGGGAGCCGTCTCGTTCCCGTACAGCCAGGCGTACTTGGAGGTCAGGTTGATGGGCTTGAGGAAGGTGCCGTTGACGTAGACGTTGAGCGTCGAGTCGATCCCGCCGCCGCCCGGCGCGTCCGGGATGGAGAAGCGCGTGACGAGGGTGTTGGTGTCCGCCTTGGCGGTGAACTCGACGTAGCTGCCCGTCGAGTTCAGCGTCACCGCCCTGCGGCCGGACGCCTCGCCCGCCAGGTCACCCACGGTCCGGTTCGGGCCGATGACAGCCGCCCCGCCGCCGACGACGGCCTCCTCGGCCTCGTACATGTCGTAGGGCATGTTCGCGCCGCGCCCGACGAAGAACGGGTGCGTGCTGGTGTTGTTCTGCCGCTTCACCGGCAGCTCGTTGGCGTCGTCGGCCAGCACCACCTTGACGCTGTACTTGCCGTTGGCGGCCGTCCAGGTGCCCAGATTGACGGGGTTGGTGGTGGCGCCGGCGGCGATCGGGCCGGTGTGGGAGCCGGTCAGCGTGCGCACGACGGCGCCGGTCGCCGTGTTGGTGACCGTCAGCGTGATGCCGTGGGCGCCGCCCGCGGAGGCCACGGTGCCCTGGTTCTTGATCGCGACGGAGAAGGTCACGACGTTGCCGTTCGCCGGGTTGCTCGGCGTCCAGTTGACGGGGGAGACGACCAGATCGGAGCTGTCGACGGGCCTGACGACGACCGGGGAGGGGCTGGTGAAGGCGTTGTCCGTCTCGTTCTGCTCGATGACGTCGCCGCCCTCGTCGACCTTGGCGCTCAGCGGGTAGCTGCCCGCGTCACGGGGACCGGCGTCGGCCGAGACGGTGCTGGAGGCGCCGGCGGCCAGCGCGCCGACCGAGGCGGTGCCGACCTTGGTGGTGCCCAGGTAGAAATTGACGTCCGTCGCGCCGGAGGCCGCCGTCCCGGTGTTCTTGACCGTGGCCGACAGCGTGACGGAGTCGGTCTCGACCGGAGCCGCGGGAGCCGACGACATGCCCGTGATCGTCAGGTCCGGGTTCGGGGCCGGGGTGCCGATGACCTGGAACTCGGCGACCTGCCCGGCGGGCGCGCCGGAGTTCGTGGTGATCTTGAGCTGGACGTCTGCGACCCTGCCGGTGACCGGGATCGTCACGGTGTTGCCGGAGGCGGGGTTGAAGGTGTGGACCGCCGCGGAGGACAGGTTGGCGAAGGAGGAGGAGCTCTGCCCGCGACCGAGGACCTGGATGGTCTGCGTGCGCGTCCCCCACACGCTGTCGGGGTTGAGCTTCAGCACGACCGAGTTGACATCGGCGTCCGCGCCCAACCGCACCGTGAGCGTGTTGGGGTAGCTGCCGCCGTTGCCCTCCCAGTAGGTGGTCACATTGTTGTCGTTGGCGTTGGTGGCCACGAAGGTGAAGACCGAGGACGAGGCGGTGATCGGCTTGCCGACGGCCAGGTTCGAGCCGCCGCCCCCGCTGCCGCTGCGGGTGACGGTGTTGCTGGCGGCCGACTGGTTGCCCGCGGCGTCCTTCGCCTTGACGTGATAGGAGACCGTCGCGGTGTCGGGCTGGCTGTCGGTGTAGGTCAGGACGTTGCCCGCCACGCTGCCGCGCAGGACGTTGTTGGCGTAGACGTCGTAGCCGGTCACGCCGACGTTGTCGGTGGAGGCGCTCCAGGTCAGCTTGATCTGGCCGGAGGCGGGCTGGGTGTAGGCCAGGTCGGCCGGCGCGGTGGGCGCCTGCGGGTCGCCGGTGGCGGGGCCGTACACCTCGAACTCCGACAGCTGCCCGGCCGGCCAGCCCGTGTTCGCCGTGATGTTCAACCGTATGTACCGGGTGGTGACGGTGGCGAAGCTGATCGTCACCGTGTTGCCCGTGGCCGGGTTGAAGGTGTAGCCCGCGGACGGGACGACGGTGGTGAAGGGTGGGCCGAGCGTGCTCGTCTGCACGTTCAGGGTCTGGGTCCTGGTGGCCCAGTCCGCCGCCGGCGGCAGTTTCAGGACGATCTTGTTGACGCCGGCCGAGGCGCCGAGGTCCACCTGGACCCACTGCGGGAAGGCGTTGTTGGCGCTCTCCCAGTAGGTGGCCTGGTTGCCGTCGGTGATGTTGGCGGCCGTGTAGGGATTGTTGGAGCTGCCGGCCGAGGCCGCCTTCCCCGCCGCCAGGTTCGGGTCGGCCACCGCCGCGGCGGGGGAGAGGGGCCCGAACAGGGCGAGCAGGCTGGTCGCGACCACCGCCGCGACCAGCCGTAATGACGTTACGTGCTTGTTTCTCATGGCGTTCCTCTATCTCTCGTCTGGAACGACGGACGCGGTGAGGAGGCGGTGACCTCCGCCGCAGGACGCACTCGGCCGCTGGAGGGAATGACCGGCGGGACCGGTGGGACCGGCGGGACCGGCGAGGGGGTGAACGTCGGGACTACGCGGAACCTGGGCGGACGGGGTCCGCGACCGTAGTCGTCGGGTGGCGATCGGACGCGCAATGCCGGAGCCGACATCACTGGGTCCTCTCCGTGGGGCGGAGCGGGCGCACGGACACTGCGTGTCCTGGCAAAAGTTGCGAGGAACAGCTAGAAAGTAACAGCAGTTTGCAAAAATCTTGCATCGTGCTGGCCAAATGTTAACTACGCGCTACAGTCGCGTCAACGGCTAGAAAAGGGTGGTTTTCTATGGCATATCGATTTGCTGCTGAGCTGATGGAGATTCCGCCGGGGTGGGCCGGTGAAGGCGATGGCGGTGACGATGGTCGCGGTCGCGGTCGCGGTCACGGTGGCGGTCACGGTGGCGACGGCGGTGTCGGTTGCGGTTGCGACGGTGCCGGTTGCGACGGCGGTGGCGCGGCCGGATCCGCCTGTTCCGCCCGCGGAGGGCATGGGGCGAGCGTGACCGCGACATGAGTTTGCTTTTCACCCAAGTCGCGAATGATCTGCGCATGACTCATGAAATAAATGACGGTCGGCGTCGTGGGATACGCCGGACCGCCTGTGGCCTGGCATTCATGTTGGCATGCGGCCTCTGCCCGGCCGTTCCGGCGGCCGCCGGGGCCGTCACCCTGAATACGCCGCCGGTCCCGGCCACGCCCGCCGTCTTCACACTGGGGTCGCTCAAAAGCTCGACCTATGTCATTCACCGCGGGCGCAAGACATGGGCGCAGTTCACCATGGACGTGAGGGTGCACAGCCAGAACGAGGTCCCGGTGACCATCACCGGGATCGGCCGGAGCGGGGCCGGACTGAAGCTGCTCTCTCCCGAGAAGCGGGACCCCTATGTCCTGGAGCCCGGGCAGAGCGTGAGATTCTCCCTCAAATATGAGATCACCAGCTGCAATGCCGTCCAGCAGGGAGATTGGCCGATACCGATCCGGGTGCGGACGGACGACGGGGAGAGCATCGCCTACGCCTCCCTGCTGCTGTCCAAAATCGCGCCGAAATACCGGGTCAACGCGCCCTGGCAGGCCGCCCTGGCCGAACAGGCGTGCACCGCTCGCTGACGGGATCGCCCCTCCCCGGCGAGATCGGGACAGCTCCGGCGAGATCGGGACAGCTCCGGCGGGACCGGAGCGGTCCCCGGTAGGCATCAGCCCGTCCGGACCGCCGGCTCCCGGACCGCCGGCTCCCGGAGCGCCCAGCGTCCCACCACCGGATACTCCACGAACGCGGTGCCCCACATCCGCCACGCGTTCGGCAGCATCCGGCGGTGCCGTGGCCACGGGTGGACCATGCCGTTGCGACATGGGTCATGTCTGTGACATGGGTCATGTCGCGGCGTGTCACGTCCACCGTGACGGCATCCGTCTCATGCGGTGAGCCCGATGGGCGCTCGGGACCGGCGGTGACCGACCGCGGCGGCCGGGCGACAGGCCGAGCGGCGGGCCGGGAGGAGACGAGGATGTCCAGCGAGATCACAGTCATCGGCGGGGGACTGGCGGGTCTGGTGGCGGCCGTCGCGAGCGCGGAGGCGGGGGCGGCGGTGACCCTGCACGAGGCCCACGCCTCCCTCGGCGGTCGCGGGCGCGGCACGCCCGCCCCGTACGTCGCCCACGAGGGAGCGCATGTCTTCTACGCCGACGGTCCGCACTGGACATGGCTGGCCGAGCGGGGGCTGACCGGGAAGCTGGGCAGGCCGCCGCTGCGCGAGACGCGGGCGGGTTTCCTGTGGGAGGGGCGGCTGCGGCGCCGCCCGCCGGCCGGGTTCCTCCGCATGGTCACGCTGGGCCGAGGCCGCAAGGCACCCGTCGACCGCGACTTCCACGGCTGGGCGGCCGAGAGCTACGGGGAGGAGACCGCCCGCCAGGCCGCCAACGCCATCAGTGTGGTGACCTACGACGCCGACACCGGGAGGCTGTCGGCGGCCTTCGTGTGGGAACTGCTGCGCCGGGTGTTCGCGCCCAAGCCCCCGGCGGTGCGGTGGGTGGTCGGCGGATGGCAGGCGGTGATCGACCGGCTGGCGGCCCGTGCGCGGGAGCTCGGCGTGCGCGTCGAGCTGAACTCCAGGCTCACCGAGCTGCCCGGTCATCCCACGATCGTGGCGACCGAGCTGTCCTCGGCGCGCGCGCTGCTCGGGGACGCCTCGCTGCGCTGGGAGAGCGGCCACTGCGTCATGCTCGACCTCGCGGTGTCCCGGGGCGGCGGCGACCTGTTCATCTGCTGGGACCTCGACGGGGGCGGCTTCCACGAGAGCTACTCGATGCAGGATCCGACGGTGGCGCCGCCCGGTGAGTCCCTGTTCCAGATCGACATGCCGGTGCGCTCCAGGGAGAGCCGGGCGGACGCCCGGCTACGCCTTGAGACCCTCACCGACCTGGCCGTGCCCGGTTGGCGCGAGCGGGTGACCTGGCAACGGTCCGCCACGGCCCGGGGCCGCACCGGAGCCCTGGATCTCCCCGGACACACCTGGCGCGACCGCCCCGCGATCGACCGGGGCGACGGGGTGTTCCTCGCCGGCGACATGGTGGCCGCCCCGGGCATGCGCGGGGAGATCTCCATCAACAGCGCGATCCGCGCAGCGGCAGGCGCGGTACGGGCGGCCGCCGCACGGCCGCACCACGGCCGCGCCGGCTCCGCGCCGAAGCTCCCGGCGTAGACGTCGGCGGCCACGCCGCGTGCCCGGCGAGCGTACGGCGGACGTCCCCTCGGGCGAATGTACGGCGGACGGCGTCTGGCGCGCGGCCGTGACGGACGGGTGAACGGGACGGGCAAACGGGACGGGTGAACGGGGAGCGTCGTGAGGATCGGATCCGACGACAATCTCGGGCTGCCGAGCGGTCTCTCCTCCCGCATCGGCTGTATGGAAGAGGCCCGCCGCCACTACCTCCGGAGCGGCCGGGGAACGTGCCCCTGACACGCGGCGGCCCTCGGTGAAGCCGGGAGAGCCGCCTTCACCGTCCTAGCGGGCGGTGGTGGGCTCGGGGGTGGTGGCGGGCGGAGCGGTGGCGGGCCCGGAACTGGTCACGGCCTCGGGGGTGGTCACAGCCTCGGAACTGGTCACGGCCTCGGAACTGGTCGCGGCCTCGGGGGTGGTCGCGGTTTCGGAGGGGGTGGCGGCCATGCGGCGGACGATCGTCGGGGCCAGGGCTCCGACTCCGAGAGCGGCGGCGATGCCCGCGACGGCGCTGAACCACCAGACCGCGGCGGGGCCGACGGAGGCGTAGACGGTGGTGCCCAGACCCAGGGCGACGAATCGGGCGATGCCCCAGGTCCACTGGTAGCTGCCCTGGTAGCGGCCGCGGGCGTCCGCCGGGGCGAGGCCCGCGATGATCGCTCCGGGGATGCCGCCGACCATCGCTTCGCCGATCGACCAGAGCACGACGGTCCCGGCGTACGACCAGGCGTCGTGCGCCACCCCGGTCAGCGCGATGCCTGTCGCGGCGAGCGCGCTGGCCCCCACATAGACCGGGATCTGCGGGAGCCGGGCCAGGACGTTCGTGGCGACCGGCTGCAGCACCACCACCAGGACCGCGTTGAGCGTGGCCATCAGGCCGAGCGTGGTGGCGGGCAGGCCCCGGTCGCGGATCGCGAGCGGCAGGCAGACCTCGGTGAGGGAGTAGACCACCAGGCCGGTGCCGAGCAGCGGGAGCAGCGCCCGCATCAGGGGATCCCGGTACACCACCCCGTAGCCCGTCCCGCTCCCGGAGCCGGTGACCCGGGCGGCGCCGCCGCGTCCACCGGGCAGCAGCGCGACCACGATGAGCGCGTGCGCCAGCGAGGTCACCGCGTCCAGCGCGAACAGCAGCCAGTAGCCGTGCGACGCCAGGAATCCGCCGAGGATCCCCGCCGCGGCGGTGCCGAGGTTGACCGCCCAGTGGAACAGGGAGAAGGCGGCGCGCCGCTGCTCGGCCGTCACCGCGTCGGTCAGCATCGCGCCGGAGGCCGGGCCGACCATGGAGCCTGCCGCGCTGAGGAACATGGCCGCGAGGGCCAGCGTGACCACGTTCGGAGCGGCGAACAGCAGGCCCTGCGCGACAGCCGTCCCGATCAGCCCGGCCAGCATCGTGGGGCGTCGGCCCAGCCGGTCGGCGAGCAGACCGCCGACCACCGGGCCGATCAGGTTGCCCGCGCCCAGCGCGCCCAGGACGTACGGGGTCTGCTCGGTGGGGATGCCGCGGCTCCCGAGATAGAAGACCAGGAAGGGCGTGACCACGTAACCGAGCCGGTTGACCACCGTGCCGGCGAAGACGATCCATGCGGTCCGGGGCAGCCCGCTGAAGGTGGAGAGCATGACGGGAATCCTGCGTCCCCCGTAGACTCACCACCAATGATTAAGCTCACGCTTAATCTACGGAGCCGATTGAGCGCACACTGAATCCATGGAGTAGCCATGCTGGCCGAACTGGCCTTCTCCGCCGACGATCTGGCCCTGACCCGGTTCACGGTCTCGCCGATGTGGGAGGTCGTCACCAGTTTCCGGCTGCTGGCAGCGGGCCCCGCGCATCCGGTGCACCGCGCCTGGATCGATCAGGTACGGCCACGGGTGGCCGCGGCCGGGCTTGACTCGGGCTGGCTGGCCGAGCTGATCCCGCCCACCGGGTATCTCCCCGACTTCCTCACCCCGCCCTCCCGCGAGCCGGCTCCCGCCCTCGACGCCGAACTCGCCGCCATCCGGGCCACCCCGGCCGACCAGGTGCTGAGCGACCTCGACTACCTCGGCCGCACCGGACCCCGCTGCCAGGCCCTGCGCGCGGACCCGGAGCCGCGGCTGGCCCGGATCTCGGAGGAGATCGAGACGTACTGGGAACTGGCACTCGCCCCCTACTGGGCGAAGATCCGCGTGGTGCTGAACGCGGACGTCTTCCACCGTGTGCGCCAGGTCGCCGAGTACGGCGTGGGCCGCCTTTTCAACGACCTGCATTCCACGTTGAGCTGGGACGACAACACCCTCCGGATGGTCCGCAGGCACTGCGGCATCACCCGGGAGGCCACTGGGCCGGGGCTGCTGCTGGTCCCCTCCGCCTTCGCCGTACACACGCTCACCTGGTCGCGCCCGCCGGGACCGCCCCAGCTCGCCTACCCCGCCCGGGGCACCGGCACGCTGTGGGAGCACCGCCCGGTGAAGCGCACCGAGGCGATCGCCGCGGTCCTCGGCCGCTCCCGGACCATCCTGCTGACCGAGCTGGAGGCCCCGGCCTCCACGACCGAGCTCGCCCACCGCACCGGCATCTCCACAGCCGGGGTCTCCCAGCACCTCACCGCCCTGCGCGACGCGGGTATGGTCAGCGCCCACCGTGCCGGACGCTCGGTCCTCTACGCCCGTACGGCGGTCGCGGAATCCCTTCTCGCCGCGACCGCCTGAACCGCACGGCCCCCGGCCGGAGCACGGTGGTCACCGGCGGCCCGACCACGTCCACCGCGCAGGTGAACGGCCTCGGGCGATGGAAAGATGACCCCATGGATGAAGAGATCATCCCCATCTTTCACGTCAAGGACGCCGGGGCAGCAGTCGACTGGTATGAGCGCCTGGGCTTCGTCAAACAGTGGGAACACCGCTTCCAGCTTGATTTCCCGGCGTTCGTCGAAGTCGCGCGGGGTCGTGTCCGGATCTTCCTGTCGGAGCACGAGGGCGACGCTCGCCCCAATACGTTGATCTACCTCTGGGTCCGTGATGTCGACGCCGTCGCCGTCGAGTTCGGCGTCCAGGTGCGGGAGGTTCCGTGGGCGCGCGAGATCGAGCTGCAGGACCCCGACGGAAACCGGCTCCGTGTGGGGACGCCCAGCGGCGCTGACTGACAGCGCCGGTGGCCGTCTACGAGAAGCTCGGGTGAGCTTCAGCCCGGCGGGGTGGCAGCAGCGCGGGAACGCCGTGCGAGGACCGTTTCCGGCGCGCACCCCGCACGGGAGCCATGGTGTGACGTCCTCGGCATGCCGCGAAGACGGCGCCGCCCGATGGGAAAAGCTGTGGCGACTGCTGCGCCGAGCTGTTACGAAGGGCGGCGGACAGGGGCGCGGGACAAGGGCGCGGGCGGAAGGCGGCGGGCGACGTGGGGGCGATCAGGAAACTCGTGATCAGCGATGTGCCGGTCGTGGCGGAAGACCATGGTGGGCACGGCAGGGATGTGCTTCTCCTGCATGGTGGCGGGCGGACCCGCAGGGATTGGGACGTCTTCGCGGAGCTTCTCGTGGACAGGGGGTTCCGGCCGGTGTCCATGGATCTACGTGGCCATGGCGAGTCGGGCGCGGCGCCCTGGTCGTGGCGGGAAGTGCTGGTGGATGTCGCTGCCGTCGTGGAGGAGTTCGGACTCCGCCGGCCGGTGATCGTTGGGCACTCCCTGGGAGGCATGGTCGCCACGCTCTGGGCCGGTGAGCATCCGGAGTGCCCGCTCGCGGTCAACCTCGACGGTCACGGCAATCCGACACAACCGGGGCAGTTCCACGGTCTGGACGAGGTCTCGGCGGCGCGCGCGTGTCAGGAGATGACCTCCTTCCTGGGCGAGATGGGGCAAGGGCTCCCGGAGTCATTCCTTCAGATCATGCGAGAGATAGACGCTCTCGACCTCTTCGCCGCCTATCGCGCTGCGCGCTGTCCGTTACTTGTCGTCAGCGGTGATGCGATGGCCTTCGCGGGCGTGTTCCCCGAGCCTCTCGTCCCTGCCTGGAAGGCGTACTGCGCGTGGGTGGAGCACGAGCTGGAGGCCGTCGTGCGAGAGACGTCGTCGGTGCGAGCAGTCTCCTTGCCCACCGGGCACGACCCGCATCGTGAGGACCCGGAGGGGTTGGCGCGTCTTCTGGTAGAAGACCTCGCCCGGTGTGATGGGGGACCCTGGAGCGGGTGACGAGAATCGGACCCGCACTGTCAGCGCGGGGACCATCTGCCGACCTTGCTGTCCTGGGCTGGGAAAGCCGTCCTGAGCTGGGAAAGCAGGTGTGCAGGTCAGGGCGGGCCGTGTGACCGTGGGTCCCCGTGGGTCCCCGTGGTTCCCTGCGGTTCCCCGTGAGTCCCCGTGGTTCTCCGTGTGTCCCGCCTGTCCCGCCTGTTCTGGCAGGCAGCCGGCACGCGGTCACGGCGGATGCCCTGCTGGGTTCAGGATCATCCGGGGGCTCTGTGACCGGCAGACTCTTCGAGAGGGCGGTCAGGACCTGGGGCCGATCATTCGTCTGGGCTTACGAGTTCGTCCTCCCAGTTCGGGGGAGTAACCGTCCCGGAAAGCCAGTCACGCCGGAGGATCGCGTAGCCGATCGAGTCATGGCGGAAGCCGTCGGGACCTGGCCACGCCTCTCGGTAGTGCGACTCCTTCGCGTAGCCGCTCTTGCGGAAGACTGCCCGCATCGCGTGGTTGTCCTGGCGAGTCGTGCCCTCGATCCTCATGATGTCGGGCAATTCGGTGAAGAGGTGGTCGGTCAGCCAGGCCACCGCCTCCGTGCCGATGCCCCGCCCCCGCCAAGCCTGCCGTACCCGCAGGTCGAACATGGGAGTGTCGTCGGCGAGGTCCTGTAGCTTGACCAACCCCGCGCGCTCGCCGTTTACCAGCACCCAGAACGTTCTTGTTTCCTCGTTGTCATAAAGGCCTTCGACGGCCCGGCGCTTGACCGTCTCCCGGTCCTGCGTCCCCGCATGGAATGGCCATTCTTCTTCGGTCAGGAAATTGACGAGCGGTTCTACGTCCTCGGGCGAGAATCTCAGGAACTCGATATGCACTCCTTGATCCTCTCCACCGGCTATGCATTGGTCAAATGCGTTCCTGTCCCGTCCGGGAGTGGCCAGAGACCGCAGGCCAGGACCCATGCTCAGACGGACACTCTTGGAGGCAACGGCAGCAGGACCAAGAGCTCTGGAGGATTGTGGGCGATGACAGACCGCTTGTAACGGCCCTCCGTCGATCTCTCGACGGGAGCATGCGTACCGGGTGTCCTCGCTACCGTTCATGAGACAGGCGCGGAGCCGGGTCGAGGAGCGGATCAATGAACAGGGCGCTGGCCACTGACCTGACGGCCCTGCGAAACGCTGTGAATGACGAGCCGGCGAGTACGGCGGGAGCGTGGGCCGCTGGGCCTGCTGCCGTGGAGGGGTTCCTCCGGAGGATTGTCGACGATCTCGACCGGCTGCCGTCGTTGATCGTCCATCACGCGGAGTTCGGGCATTACGGCTCGGGATATGCGTCCTACGTCGATGTCTTCCTGACCAAGCACGAAGGGTCGATGCGCCGCTCCGCGGACGGCTGGACAGAGGTCGAGGGATTACCTCTGACGCTGTGCCGGCTCGCTCCATTGGCGGCACGCTTCGCACTCGACGTCCGGTCGTCCGGACCCGGTGGTAGTGGCGCCCGCGGCCTGCCCAGGCTGTCGGAAGTCACGGATACGGCCCCTCCGGGGTGGGAGCAGGAGCACCGCCAGGTCGACCAGGTGCTCGACCGGCACAGGATCGCCTTGCTCGGCTTGTCCGGGGCGAAGGCAGAAGGGATGATCAGGTCCCTACCCCAGCCGCCGACAGACCGATTGACGGTGAACACACCGTTAGCGATCATCTCGGAGCCGGAGCGCCCCCGCCGGAGGCTGCCGTCTGTCCTTCAGACTGCGGGGCTGAGTGATGTGAGGTGGACGTGTCTGCTCGTGATCGCAGATTGGCCCGGGGCGCTTCTTGGTCTCTGACCAGGTCGGATTTGAATGAAGGGCTCGGTGAAAGCTTTGAGCACGTTCGTGAGCTGAACTTCTGGGGTGAAGTGCCGCACTACTGGGTGTTGCAGGCCTACTGGCGTCCTGGACAGGCGGGCGGCCTCCATCCAGAGGTCTATGGGATTGCGGTGAGCGTCTATCCCATTCGTTCGGTGGATCGTGCTGAGGTCCGGCGGGAGCTGTGTGAGACCGCTCTGCCGGCGCTGCGGGACTGGATAGCTCATGCGGTGGCGACTTCTGAGACGTGGAAGGCCGTACAGCATGCGCGTTCGTGGCGTTGGACCGAGGATGGGGTGTTGGAGTCGCAGGAGTCCTGAGAACTTGGTGGCGGGCCGGTGGTCTGCGAGGGCGTTTGGTTCGGCGGGCGCGTGGTGCGGCGGAGGCCCGGGGCACCGCCGGCCAGGACCGGCGCCCACACCGCATGTCTGGACGGCAGGCGCCGGAGGGCCGGGTACGGCGGCGCGGCACACCGCCGCCTCGACCCCTGCAAGAACAATTCGGCAACCTCTTTTCAGAGGACGGTTTTTCTGAATGGCGAAGGAGCTGATCTGGATGGATCTCAGGGTGATGCAGGTAGCTCTTTTGGGGGTCTCATGCCTGATTGCTGCGCTTGGCGTCTACACCTTGGCGACCAATCGGGTGCCTCGCCTGCGCTTCCTTCCCCGTGACCCCCGTAAGCCTCGACGCTATGGGTGGGGAGTGATTCTGATAGCGCTCTTCGGCTTCACGGGAGCGCTGGGTCAAGACGTGATGGAGCCGGGATCTGGGCCGGACCTGGCGTTGCTCGTACTGTCGTATGTGTTTTTCGTGCCGGGAATAGTGCTGGTGATGCTTTCGGGGAAGCGGTCTCAGTAGTCTCTGTGCTTCCCGGCAAAGCATCGGACGACTTCACCGGATAAGCGTTGGCCGAGTAGCTCGGGGGGTGCGCCAAGCGCTCTGCGGGCTGTGAGGCACCGTCCGTGGAACTCCTCGGCCAGAGCCTCGCGACGACAGCGCTGGCGTAGGCCCTCAGCCGTCACGGCGGGAGGTCCCCACGGGCTCAGTCGTCGGCGGACAGGCGGAGTTCCAGGATCTCCTCCTCGCCGAAGGTCTGCCCGGTGGGGGCGAATCCGGCAGAGGTGTAGAGAGCCTTGGCCACGACGTTGTCGGCGCGTACGCCCAGCCGCAGTACCGGCGCGCCGAGCCCGTCCCGCACATGCGCGACGATCTGCCGGAGGGCGGCCCGGCCCAGGCCCTTGCCCTGGTGAGACTTGTCGATCATCAAGCGGTACAGCCACACTTGGCCGTCGTCGGGATCGGGGCCATACATCGCGAAGCCCACGGCGCACTCGCCGTGCATCACCGCCTGGGTCACGAAGCCCGGCAGAAAGCGGCTTTCGGCGATCGAGTACAGGTTTGATGCGATGAGGTCGGACTGGTCGTCGGCCACCGTCAGGTCGGCCACGTCTTCCCAGGTCTCCCGGCACAGGTCCTCTAGGCGCACATGAATCAGCATGAGGTATCCATAGTCGATCTTCACGTGGGTCGTCATGTGAATTATTCGCACAACCGCCTGAGATCCGTCCGCGCGGCCTCGTGAGGGTGCGGATCACGGGCCGCCATCCAGGACGGACCGGCGGATCCGGCACGTGATCAACGCCGTTTGGGAGGACTGGGAGGACTGGGAGGACTGGGAGGACTGGGAGGAGCATGCATGGGGACATGGCACACCCGCGCATGTGTCCGCATGCTTGATGGCCTCGTCCGTCATCGATTCTTCCTGCCGGAGAGAGCCGAGCATTTTCGGGACGTGATACCTGCCATCGCCATAACGTTCACGTTATGAACTGGGGAGAGGTGGAACTGGGGCCAGAGGTCGATGAGTGGTCCGACATGCTTGATCAGTAGGGCCAGGAGACGGCGGCGTTCTACGTCGATCTGCCGGCCGAACGTGGCGTCCTGCTGGATGAGCCCTACCTCGTCCCTCGTCAGCTCCGTGGCAAGCAGCGTGAGCTACGTTTCCACCTCGACCGGGAGGTGGTACGGATCACTTACTGGATCGCACCAGGTCGACGGATCATCATGTCGACGGTGTCCCACAAACAGCGGATGCGTGAGTTCGCCGAGATGAGCGGGCGTGGCGGGCCATGCAGTGGTGTATCGCCGATGCGCACACGGCAGACGAGGAGTGAGCGGCATGGGCGAGCGCAAGAGCTGGGGCGCCAAGCGGGCTGAGGTCATGAGCCGCCCGGGGGCCGAGCGGCATACGAGGCGGCCAGGATCCGCTTCGAGCTGGGTGAGGCGGTAAGGCTACGTTCTGAGCAGCTCGGCCTGACCCAGAGCGAGCTGGCCGAACGTACGGGGTTGAAGCAGCCGGCGGTGGCACGATTCGAGGCGGGCGGGACGACGCCGACCATCCCAATGCTGGATCGGAAAACACTGAAAACAAGGCCCAGATCGGGAAATCATCCCTGATTCGGGTCTTTCTGGCTTGGAGCGGGTGACGGGAATCGGACCCGCGCTGTCAGCTCGGGAAGTCTCTATCGCGCTTGGTCGCTGAACTGGGAGGACGCTGCCTGCGGGGGAGTGGGGTGAGTGACTGTGATTCCCCCTTGATCACCCTCCTGACGGGCACGCAACGGGCACGCGCGGGGCAGGGGTCGTCCTGGTGCTCGGTGGGCCAGGGGTGAGGCACGAAGCCTCGCCCCGTCGATCGCCCCCAACCCTGTACGGAGATCAGCCACCGCCAGGCGATCGTCAGGGCGGCTCCATGGATCTGGTCTGCGACAGTCAGGCAAGGTGAGCTGAGAGCGAGGAGCGAACAATGTTCGCGATGGCCGAGCTCATTGTTCTGGGCGTCTGGCTCCTTATAGAGCTGACCCTGTTCCTCATCATCTATGGAGCCGTGAGGTTGGCACTTAAACATGACCATCGGAGCCGAGGACTCTGAAACGGCGAATATCGGCCCACGGCTGTGTGTTGTCGACGGGCCGTGCGTACCTGGTCCACGTGACCATCCCGTCTGTTGTTTGCCCACTCAAGGGGGAAATGGGACAGGGCGTTTTCGTGCCTGTCAGGAGGAGTGGACTTCAGGGGCAGGCCAGGCGCCATCTTCGGTGAACTGCGATCCCCAGTAGAACGGGTTCACGTCGCGAAGAGTGCGAACGCCCCATCCCGTCACGTTGGAGTCATCGGGCACACCGACTTGTACGTCAGGGCCCCACAGAGCCAAGCGCTCCTGGCAGATGCCGCACGGAGGAAGGACGAGGACGCCGTCACGTTCGGAGGCCCGATAAACGCACACGGAGGCAGTGACCTTCTTGTTGAGCGTGTAGGCCTGGCAGATGGCGCCAGTCTCATGGCACAGGGACACTCCGCCATTGAGATTGTCCAGACCGACGCTGGTGAGGATCTGCCCATCCTCCAGGTAGACGGCCGCGGCACCACCCGACTCATCAGCCGGCCACCGCCGATTCATCTGTGCGATGGCTGCGTCGACAAGGGCTTGATCAAGCTGCATGCAGGCATCGTGCCACATCAAGGCGGTCAGATCCTTGCCGCCCAGGGCTCGAAACCATCCCTGACCTGGGCCTTTGGGGTGGAGCGGGTGACGGGAATCGGACCCGCGCTGTCAGCTTGGGGATCGGCTGCTGGCGTTGGTGGTCTGAGCTGGAAAAACAGGGGTGCAGGTAGATGGGGCGCGGTTCCCCGTGAGTTCCCGTGGATGACCGGGGTTCCCCGCCTGTTCTGGCACGGATCTGGCACGTGATCAAGGTGCTGGTCTCGTGTCTTGCTACGGCGTCGTGCTCAGCTGCTCGGTGGGCCGGGGCTGAGGGACGGAGTCCCGGACCGTCGATCGCCCCCAACCCTGTACGGCGATCATCCACCGCAAGGCGATCGTAGAGGGTACCGCTCTAGGGCACGTTCCTAGTTCAGATCAAGGCATGAGGTCCAGCTCGAAGAGGTTGCGTTGGCGGTGACGGTGTGGGCATGTGGAAATTGAGATGTCAGAACCGGGCGCGCATCCTTACCCTCGGCCCCATGCGCCACGAATCAGCCCTGCTGAACGTCATCGATGTGGAAGCCACCTGCTGGGACGGACAGCCGCCGCCCGGCTCTGTGAACGAGATCATCGAGATTGGTCTCACCGTCGTGGACGTGCTGGCACGGCGCCGCGTGTCCCGGCACCGTGTCTTGGTCCGCCCTGTCCGGTCGGCGGTGAGTAACTTCTGCACTGAACTGACCGGCCTGACCCAAGCCGAGGTGGAACGGGGCGTCACCTTCGCCGAGGCATGCCGGATCCTCGTCGAGGAGCACGAGGCCGGGAGGCGTCCCTGGGCGAGCTGGGGCGAGTACGACCGTCGGCAATTTGCTCGGCAGAGTCAGGCCACCGGGGTGGCCTACCCGTTCGGCTATCCAACGGAACGCACCCACACCAACGCCAAGGCCGTATTCGCCGCGGCGTATGGGCTGCGTAAGAAACCCGGCATGGACCACGCTCTACAGATCGCCGGGCTGCCGCTCGAGGGACGCCATCACCGCGGCGAGGACGACGCGTGGAACATCGCGGCACTCGTTCTCGATCTGTTGGGCCGCAGGGCATGGCCAGTCACGGCCACAGTCGTCTAGAGAAGTGCCTCGACCTGGACGCGGGGACGGTGCGGGTCGTGGCCTCCACCACCGAGCTCAAGGACGGATCGGTGACCATCGGGCCGCCAAGTCCGCCGCCGGGACGCGCCCGGTGGCCCTGCCCGAGGTGGTGATCTCGGAGTTCCGCCTTCACCTGGGACCCCTACGTTGGAGACGGCGACGAGGCGTTCGTCTTCCTCAGGGCGAAGGGGGCCATGTTGCGACGGTCGACCTTTACCCGGCCGTGGACCAAGGCGCTCAAGGAGGCGGGCCTGACCGGAGTCCACTTCCATGATTTGCGCCACATGGGCAACACGTTCGCCTCCCAGTCCGGTGCCACGCTCCGAGAGCTGATGAACCATATGGGCCACTCGACCACGCGGGCCGCGCTCATCTACCTGCACACCGAGGGGGACCGGGATCGGAGGGTCCCCGGCGGGACGGGGAGGCTCGCCGAGAAGGCCCTCAACAAAGGAAGCCAGGAGGGATCGGGCACGTAACGGGCACGGAAGGCCGGAATGGAGTCTGGAGAGATCGAAAGCCAGGTCGGGAAGATGTCCCTGACCTGGCTTTTCATAGTGAGAGCGGGTGACAGGAA
This sequence comes from Streptosporangium sp. NPDC003464, assembly GCF_053588315.1. NCBI lineage: Bacteria > Bacillati > Actinomycetota > Actinomycetes > Streptosporangiales > Streptosporangiaceae > Streptosporangium > Streptosporangium sp. NPDC003464. Next base: position 38,862 of record NZ_JBSFPS010000009.1, read on the forward strand.
TCGAACCCGCGCTGTCAGCTTGGGAATTGCAGCGATCACCGGCTCTGGACCTCGGGTTGCCTGGTCAGCGGCACTCTCGGGCCGATCGCGAGTGACCGTGGCCACCCCCTCGTTACCGGGCTTAATGGCACGCTAATGGCACGGTGGTCAAGCCCTGACGTGCGTCTCTACCACTCCTTACCCTCCGCCAAGCGCTGTTCCTTCATCACGCCGATGGAGCTGCTGATAACTCGCAGCACAGTACGCACATAGTCACGCTCGACACCAATGCGGGTATGGAAGTCCCACTCATCGAGGTGGATGCCGTTGCAGACCTCATTGAGAGCATTGTTGATGGCGAGAGCGTCATCCGGGCGGAGGTTTTACGGTGATCATGTCAGCGTTTACTCGGGTGACTTCCACATAGGACATTGTCCAGATAGTGGTGCACCGCGCGTACCCACCCTGTCTGATCGTCCCGTCTGCCGTCGACCGACCCGAAGGGGGAGCGGGCCAGGGCCAGGGGTTCAGGTGGAGCGCCCCGCTGGACGAATGATCTGGCACCCGTGCCCCTGGTCTGCTCGGCTTGTTCCGGATCGATGGCGGGCGGGATGATCAGGCTCCATCTCAGCCCCGAACAACTCGCGTCGATTGCGCCGCTCTTTCGAGGCATCCCGGAGCCGGAGCGCTCCCCACGAGGGGTCCTGCCTCCGGTCACATGTGCCTTGGCTGTGCCGGAGGGGGACTTCAACCAAATCCCCATGGTCTTTGACCACCGAGTTCCTCGCCGGAACCGTTGGAGCGTGACATGCGCTCCGACCGCTGGATCCGGCACACCACGACCGCGAGCGTCCTGCTCGTCGCTGACGCCGCCGTCGTCTCTTTCCGGCACATGCACGAGCTCGCGTTGGTGCGTGGCAAGGACCCGTCGGCCGCCGCTCTCGTCCTCAGGGAGCGATCAGAACCGGAGTCCCCAGAGGCAGTCCTGCCAGCACCTTGAGCGCGCGAGCAGGCACCCTGACGCAGCCGTGCGTGACCGCCTGGCCGAACACCTTCGGGTCCGGCCAGCCGTGGAAGGCGACCGTGCCGGGACCGCCGCCGAAGGTGTCGAGCGTCGGCGAGTGCGTGCCGAGCGGCAGGATCAGCGGGCTGTAGGCCTTCGCCTTCGGCGACATCAGAGCCAGCATGAAGGTCCTGCCGACCGGGGTGGGTGTCTCGGAACCGCCGACGGCCACCGTCCAGGTGCCGACCTTCTTGCTCGCGTTCATCACGGTCAGCTGCCTGGTGCCCAGCTTCACGATGGCGCGGTAGCGGCTGCGCGCCTTCTTCAGGCCCTTGGCCTTGATCCAGCCGGTCACGTGGTTGGGCTTGCTGGGCAGGAGCACGCGGTACCAGCCCTTGCGCGCCTCCACCACCGGCACCCAGGTCTGGCTGCCGAGCTGCTTCGCCGGGAGGGTGGCCGCGGGCTTGCCGCCGGGCAGGGCGTAGACGGCCACCGTGCGTGCGGGGTGGACCACGACGCCGCTCAGCTTGCCGTACGTGTCGGTGTCCTGCGGGAGGCCGCTCAACTCCGTGAACGTGGTGGCCTTGGGGAGTGCGGTCGCCGTGACTGAGGCGCCGACGGCGAGGGTGACGGGCGACGCGGCGACGCTGGCGGGGGTCGAGGCGACGAGGCTCATGGCGACGAGCGCGGCGCCGATGAGGCGGCGGGAGGCATCGAGCGGCACGATCGGCTCCTGGGGTTCTATGACACATACGACACGAACGCGTAACCATCTGACTCGGCTAGATAACGGTTTGGAACGTTTGAAGGGCCTTGGTCAGTGGGTGTGACATTTTTACACAGATGAGCCCCATGAGGCTCCAGCTCTCATACACCCCGAGGTGCGGTCGTGACACCCCCCAGACTCTCTCCAGTCCGTCGCTGGATCGCAGCGGCACTCATGCTCGCAGTGGCAGCGCTCGCGGTGCTCGCCATCTCCAATACAGCCTCAGCGGGAACGGTCCAGGGGAAACCGAAACCGCCCGGCGACAACGGCGACGTCAAGATCCACAAGTGGACGACGCCGGAGGACGATCAGCGCAATGAGCCGCACGTCTGTGTGTTCTACCTGGTCGGGTTCAACTTCGACGCGGCCGAGCAGGTGAGCTGGAATATCAAGTCCTGGCCGCCCACGGGCGACAAGACCACGGTGAAGAGCGGCACCCTCGTGCTCGACGAGGACGGGCATGGCCGTACCGTCGACATGACACTGCCGAACGGGCACTACAAGCTGTTCTGGACCTTCGCGGGGAAGCACGGCGCGCCCAAGCACAAGGTGTTCTGGGTCAAGTGTGAGCCCACGCCGACGCCCACGCCGACGGTGACGCCCACGCCGACGGTGACGCCCACGCCGACGGTGACGCCCACGCCGACGGTGACGCCCACGCCGACGGTGACGCCCACGCCGACGGTGACGCCCACCCCGACGGTGACGCCCACGGTCACTTCGACTCCGACCCCGACTTCCACACCCACTGCGACGCCCACTCCCACGCGGACGCCCACCTCGACGCCGACGCCGAGCAGCACGCCGACCCCCACCCACTCCGATAAGGGTGATCGCGGGACGGTGATCCACGACTGGACCGAGTGGGACGAGAACGTCACGCAGACGCAGGACGAGCCCAAGCCCGCGCCCACCCCGACGCCGGTGAAGACCGACATCCCGGTCACTGGCTGACAGGCGACACCGAACGACGGAGGGCCCGGATCAACGCGATCCGGGCCCTCCGTCGTCTTCTCAGCTCCAAACGAGCATGCGCAGCGGATCCACGAGCATCGCCCCCACGTCGCGGAGGAACAGCGAACCGAGCTCGCTGCCGATGATCCGGTGATCGAACGACAATGCCAGCGTGGTCACCTTCCGTACGGCGAGCTGACCGTCGACGACCCACGGCAAGTCCTTGATCTGGCCGAACGCCAGGATCGTCGACTCGCCCGGGTTGATGAACGTGATCGTGCCGCCCGACATCTCGGCCGGCTGCGTCTTGCCCGACCGCGCGGCTCCGGTCAGCTCACCGAGCGTCCTGGCGAGTACGCCTTGCGCGGCTGCATGTTCCGCGGAGTCTGCACTCGCCGGATGGAAGGCAACTGGGCGAACCAGTTGCCTTATCACCGCTGTCGCTATCCGCAGGAGTACGGTATAGCCAACAAGATCGACCATCCCCGCAGCGTCAGCGCGAGGGAGGACGGGGTCCTGCCCCACCTGGACCGCTGGCTCGCGGGGTCACGTCCTCCGGCAGGACGGTACTCCCGTCGACCTGGAGACCTACGACTACGTCCGGGCGGCCCCCTCCGGCGCAGTGGCTTCAACACCCGCACGCGCTGGGTCATCGAACAGGCGCCAGAAATGATCAAGGCCCGGGTCGGGATCATTCCCCTGACCTGGGCCTTCAGTCTTGGAGCGGGTGACGGGAATCGAACCCGCGCTGTCAGCTTGGGAAGCCTCTAACGATCTTGGATGTCGAGCTGGGGAAACGTTGACCTGCGGGGGAGCGCTCCGGCTGCCCGTGATTCCCCGTGAGTCCCCCTTGATCACTCTCCTGACGGGCACGCAACGGGCACGACACGGCGACTGCTCAGCCTCGATGCTCAGTGGGCCGGGGCTGAGGAACGAAGTCCCGGACCGTCGATCGCCCCTGCCACGCACTTAGGCCAACCATCGCAAGGCGATCGTGAGGGCGGTACCAGCCTCGATCCGCAACTCGACAATTGTGACCGTCCCAGAGCCGACATACCGCCGGCGGAATCCTCTGTTGCGGTGAAGCTGTTCATGGAACAGTTCGCACCATGGAGAAGTATCGACGATCGATCTGGCACAAAGCCGCTGTATTTCTCTCGTGCCTCAACATCGGCTGGTTCGCTGCAGGTGCCTACTTCGTCCTCGTCATCGATGAGAACCGGCGGGCATGGCCCCCGTCTCACATATACGTTTGGTTGGGAATTCTCCTGCTGGGGATGTTGAGTCGCTCGATTGGTGCAGTGCGGTACAGGGCGCGGTCTGCGTCTGAGCTGAAATCGTCGGAGAGCGCGGCGGCTGGTGCCGGTCTCAAGGACACTGCGGGCACCGCCTAGCGACTGGGCGGTACCGAGTTGGCCTGGCGGCGGCGTGCCGGTGGTCGGCGCGTTTGTTGGGTACGGCGGGTGCGAGGTACGGCTACGGCCCGGGGCGCCGCCGGCCGGGACCGGCCCCCAGGCCGCATGCCCGGACAGCGGGCGGCAGAGGGCCGGGTACGGCGGCGCGGCGCGCCGCCGCTTGATCTCTACAAGAACAATTCGGCAGACGTTCATTGATGCAGGGTAATTCGAACACGTTTTCACTCTCGACAAGCTGTTCTGATGCGTTCATACTCGGCGGCAAGGTGTCGTTTTTCCGAAAGGAGCACTGTGTCTTTGATAAGGCGGGAAAGGGGAGACTTGAGTCGTCAGCCAATATTTGATGCTATTAGGCGTCGCTATCCCGACCTGACAAAAGAGCAGTGCGACATGCTGGCCGAAGAGGTCGTCAAGAATATAGCTAAAGCCATTCGCGAAGGAAAGAATATAGGGACATTTGCGCAGCTCCCCAATGGGGATATAGAGATAAGCATGATATCGGTAATTGACAATTTCGTCGACCGCACAATTGTCGCGAAGTAGGTGAATTAATGGCGGAGGGTGGTGATGTTCCGTCGATGGAGATGCACTTATTGAAAGATTTAGGTGACCGTCTTGCTTTGGTGGAGCAGACTATCACTTTGCAGAGGGGGGTGGATTCGCGTCTTGAAACTTTAGTTGAGGTTCCAGATGCGCCAAGTGCTGATGATCGAAGAGCACGAGTGCTGGGTGATGCGACCCTTGAGCGCTTGGCAAGTAAGAGCTTCATGTGTGCTCAAATCGCCATGTTTACTGGACTTGCACTGATTGTCTTCGGCGCTGTTTTGGTTCCTTTGCAGCCTGATCTTTTAGGTAAGGTTCAGGTGGGGGTGGCGAGTGGGATTGGGGCGGCTGTCACCCTCTATATTCGTGCGACATTTCTGCGGATCTTTAATAAAATGGCAGATGAGTTTAGGTTACTGAATGAACTGGAGCGGAAGCGCGCCAGTGAGGATAATCATTGGCACGCTGTTAAGGTTATTCTGGGAAAGGCTGATACGAAGGGTGCGGCGGCGTTGATCCGTGCGCTTCCCGTACCCTCGGTAGAGGATGGCGGGCCTGCGACAGCTAAGAGCCCATGAACTTCTCTTAGTCGATTAAATATGACCTTCCGCTGGTGAGTGCACGGCGTGCGGTGACAAATCGCTCATGAAACTGCATGGCAAGAGATTCGCGACGATAGTGTTGACGTAGAACGCGGTCGAGATCTCCGGCTCGGTTAACGAAGTCCGTGAGGGACTTGCGTTCGATGTCGAAAGCGGCCATACCCTGTTCCACGGCGGCATCAAGGTTGCCGCGTCGAGCGTGGACGATACCGAGGTCGATGTGGGCGTCGGCGACGCGCATGGGGGCGTTGGAGGTGCCGTCCGAACGGGTGTGCATTTGGATCGTCTCAAGAGCGTGTTCTTCGGCGCGGTCGTTGTCCTCAAGCCAGGTGTAAGCGGTAGCGGCATAGAAGACCCACTTGGCGTGGTCGAACACGAAGTGATGGTCGGGGTTGCTCGGAAGCGGGAGCGTAGCGAGGATGTCGGCTCCACGGGTGAGGGCTCTGTCGGCTTCCCGGCGGTCACCGATGCGGGCCAAACCGCGGGCCTCTTGCAGGGTGAGTTGAACCATGGCGCTGGATTGGCCGGCGGCGGCCTGGCCCATGCGGGCGGAGGTCACTACATCCTCGTAACGGCCTTCGGCCAGGGCGAACCACGCAGACATCTCGTAAGCCCAGCCCATGAGTTCGCCGTGCCCGACCTGGCGGCCCATCTCGTAGGCGGCACGGCGGGCGGTCTCGGCCTCCTCCCGCTCGCCCAGGTCGTAATGGACGCATCCCAGTAGCGCGGTCAGCCATCCGGTGATGACCAGGAGTTCGCGGTGCTGGTCGAGCGTTACCCGACCGGACAGAAGCCGGGTGATCTGGGCGAGACGCTTCTGTGTCCGGTCGCGCAATGTGGCGGCGGAAACGACCGGATAGGCCCGGCACAGCAGGGCGACGGCCTCGGAGAGCGCTTCAAGTGTGCCGTTCCCGACATCGGACGCCTGGAGTTGCTGGGCGAGTTCCATCGTTCCGTACAGGTCGGCCTCGGCCCGGAGCGCGTCCATGGGAGGCATCACGGTGGCCTCGATCAGGCGACTCTGGCCGCGCCGGTTCTGGCGGAATCCCAGGGCTTCGGGTTGCAAGCCGGTCAACTGAGTGAGGGCGAGTCGATAGGAGGTGTGCGGCCAGGAGACCTCGCCGGCCTCCCACCGTCTGATCCGCTCCTCATCGCAATTCAGACGTTCAGCGATACCGGCCGGAGTGGCGTTAATTCGGTCGGCCATATCAGCGCGAGTGAGCTGGTGCTCATTACGCCACGCTCGGAGTTGGACATTCGGGATGTTGTCTGGCATCTCGGGTCTTCCTCGCGGCTGGGGGCTCAAGAGGAAAGAAGGGGGGCTTTTCGGGGGTCCTGCCATTCATGAATTGCCGGTGGACTTGCCATCAAGCAACCACGGTACGTCAGCCCGCCTTCCGCCGCAGGGAGCGCGGATCAAAACGAGGAGATGGCGACGGTGACCCGGCCAGACGAGACCAGCGAGACACGCCCCTGCCCTGCATGCCGGGGACGTGGAACCAAGCTGCGCAGCTCGCGCCGTGCCCTTCTCCTTGGCGAGAGCAGCGATGACCACGAGACGTACGGAGAACAGGAATGTCTCGACTGCCTCGAAAGCGGCCGGGCCGAAGGGAACGTGAGATGAATCCGATCATGCAGGCGGCTGCGGCCCATCTGTCCGAACAGCAGCAGCAGAGTGAGGCCCTTCTCCTCACCCTCCTACGTGATGCGCTGCTGCCGCTCGGGGTCCGGGCGGAGCTGCGCGACAACGACACCGCGCTGATGATTCCCCGTCCACAGGTGGGGTTGCCGGTGTGGGTGTTCGTCGGCTACGGCGGTGCCTACTTCTCCTGGCAGTCCGCCGAAAAGCGCCACCCGGTGAGCGACGTGCCGGGCGTTGCTCAGATCTTGGCCGACTACATCGGCCTCTAGGCAGGCGCGGCGGGGCGGTGAGCTTCCCGGTCAGGAGGGGTCTGGGGAGCGTTACCCCCGCCCCGTCGCGCCTTTCATCTCCCGGCAGGCAGACAGGCCGGTGCGTGCAGCCCGCCCCCGTAGCGCACGCCTTCCCCCGCTGTCTGCCTGCCGGGACCCTTGCTTTCTCCGGTCTGCCTGTCAGCGGTGGCGTGACAGGTAAGGAAAGCCAAGTTACGCTCTAACTTGGTAAAACAACCTGTCGGGTGATGGACTGTCGTAATGTCGCTAGAGTCCGTACCGCCGAAGTACGCACAGCTCGTGCAGGCGCTGCAACGGCGCATCGAGTCGGGGACCTACCCGCCGGGCTCGCTACTGCCCAGCGAGAACCAGCTCATCAACGAGTTCGGCGTCTCCCGGCCCACCGTCGTCGCCGCCCTCCGGGTGTTGCGCGAGCAGGGATGGATCGACTCCCAGCAGGGCAAGGGCCGGTTCGTGCGCGGCCGTCCGGCGATGGCCTCGGCGGAACAGCCCCGGCCCGGACAGGCGTACCTCACCGCTCCCGAGACCGCCTCGGCCGGTGAGGTGCTCGAAGCGGCGGCCGTAGCCGCACCCAACCGCATCGCCGCCCTGCTCAACCTTGCCCCGAAGACCAAGGCGTTCCTGCGCCGGCGCCTCATCAGCCGGGACGGCGAACCGACCGAGGTCGTCTCGGTGTGGGTGCCGCTGGAACTGTCCGAGGGCACCGACCTGACCAGCGCCGACCCGCTCCCACAGGGCCTTCGGGAACACCTCCAGTCCCGCAAGGGCGTGCGGTTCGACCACATCGTGGAACAGATCACCGCCCGCATGCCCGCCACGGACGAGGCCAAGCAGCTCGGCATGCCGAAGAACACGCCGCTGCTGGCCGTCTACGGCGCGGTCCGGGACGCCTCCGGCCAAGCCCTGGCCGTGGTGGAGGTCCTGCTCCCGGCCGATCGCCACGAGCTGGAGGATGCATACCCGCTGAGTTAGGCCGATTCGGGCCGGGCCAACGCGAAGCCGAGCATTGGCCATACCGTGCCCTTGGCCTCTTGGCGACCGTCGCGCTGTGGATCACGCCGATAGCCTGCGCGTAGGGCTACTTTCTGCGATGCCACGTTGTCTTGGTGTGCGCGCAGGCGGAGTTCGGTCAACGTGGTGTTCTTGAAGATCCACGCAGTGAACAAGACCAGAGCCCGGGTCGCTGCTCCCTGCCCCCGGGCCTCGGGTGCCAGCCAGTAAGACACCTCTCCTGCCTGCCCGTTATGGGCCAAGGCGATGTTGCCCAGAGGCGCGCCAGAGGCCGCGTCACGGATGAGAAAGCCCTCTTCGTTGTCGGCGCTGCGCAGGCGATCGATGGCGGCTTGAACCTGTGCGGCGTCCAGAGTCGGCGAGTCGGTAGTGAAGCGCTGAATCTCTGGGTCGCGCACAGTCTCCGCATACCAGGCCGCGTCCTCATCGCCCCACGGCTCCAAGCGCACAACCCCGTCGTCCACGGCTCCAGTTTTCCAGTGCGAGGTCTGGGGCGGAAGGCTCTTGATGTACCTGTCACAACAGTTAGAGGGGTGTTCCCTGCTCCTAGGCACTTGACCTAGCAAGTTTCACAGCCTACTTCAGAGCACCACTTGATAGGTTAAGTGCCTATCACTCGGTAAGAGGAGTGCCATCATGGCTCTACAAGGACCCATCCTCGTCGGCTTCGACATGGTCTTCCCGCACGGCTGCTAGGTCGTCGGCGAGGTCGAGCCGGTCAAGGACTTCGACGCCTCCACCAACGGCCGGTTCGTCCAGTCCCGCGACAAGCAGTCCGGAGAGCTGGTGTGGCAGGTCGCGGTCATGGACGCCGACCCCACCGTCAAGCCCGGACAGAAGACCGTGGCCGTCAAGATCCTCGCCCCCGTCCAGCCCGTACCCCCGGCACCCATGCCGGGCCTGCCCTTCACCCCGGTCGAGTTCGACCACCTCACCGTCACCCCCTACGTCAACGGCACCGGACGCCTCGCCTACTCGATCAAGGTCCGCACGATGCGCGCCCCCGTTCCGCCGCCACTCCCGCTCCCACCAAGAACACCGCCACCACCGCGAAGCACGTCACCCTGTATCTCGGCAACACGGCCGTAGGGAAGCTCTCCACCGCGATGGTTCGGCAGTGGCGGGCCGATCTGCTCGGCAACGGCGTCTCGGTCTCCATGGCGGCCAAGGCATACCGGCTGTTGCGGGCCGTACTGATGACGGCCGCCGAAGAGGACCACATCATCCCGCGTAACCCGTGCCGGATCCGCGGGGCCGGCGATGAGCACGCCCAGGAGCGGCCGGTGTTGACCGTGGCCCAGGTCTTCGAACTGGCCGATCTCGTGGGCCGTCGTCCGGTCGGCAACGTCCGCAAGCTCAAGGACAACGCCTACCGGCTGCGCTTCCAACGGCACGGGGAGATGCGGGCCCATCCCGAGGTCTTCACGAGCCGTGCCGACGCCGAGCGGGCGCTGTGGAAGATGGGGATGGAGGGCCGGGCCGACTGCACCCATGACCGGCGCTTCCGTGCTGTGGTCCTGCTGGCCACCTTCGCAAGCCTGCGGTGGGGCGAGGTGAGCGCGCTCCGCCGCAGTGACATCGACCTCGATGCGGGGACGGTGCGCGTCCGGGCGGCCTTCGTCGAGCGCTCCACAGGTGAACTGGTCCTCGGTTCGCCAAAGTCCAAGGCCGGGCGTCGCGTCGTCGGCATCCCCCAGGGTGTCATTCCGGCGTTGCGGGAGCATCTGGCCACCTACGTCCAGGACGAGCCCGGCGCGCTCGTCTTCCCCGGTGCCAAAGGCGGACCACTGCGACGCAGCGGCTTCAACACCCGTACGCGCTGGGTGGACGTGGTCAAGGAGATGGGTCTCCCCGGTCTCCACTTTCATGATCTCCGGCACGCGGGCAACATGCTCGCCGCCGAGTCCGGTGCGGGGCTCAAGGACCTGATGGCCCGGATGGGTCACGACAACGTGCGCGCCGCGATGATCTATCAGCACGCCGTACGGGGTGCCGACAGGACGATTACGGACGCGATCGACAGGCAGATCATCGAACGTGAGGACGGCGAGGACGGCCCGGCTGGAATGCTGGCCCCGGTGAGCTGATCGAGAGCTAATGGCACGCTAATGGCACGTGAAGATCAACTAGCCCCGAAACAATCAAGGCCCGGGTCGGGAATCTATCCCTGACCTGGGCCTTTGGAGTGGAGCGGGTGACGGGAATCGAACCCGCGCTGTCAGCTTGGGAAGCTGATGTTCTGCCATTGAACTACACCCGCAGCGGTCTGCCGCGTCCCCCACTGTAGCGGAAACTCGCGCAACTCTCGCAGTCCGTGGGGCAGAGTTTCTCGGTCTGCCCGGGGGCGTGGCGTTGGTAGGTTGCCTCACGTGCTGCTTTCCGATCGTGACATCGCCGCCGAGATCGAGTCCGGCAGGGTCAAGCTAGACCCCTTCCAGCCGGAGATGATCCAGCCGTCCAGCGTCGACGTGCGTCTGGACCGTTACTTCAGGGTCTTCGAGAACCACCGGTATCCGCACATCGACCCGGCGATCGAGCAGCCCGACCTCACGCGGATGGTCGAGCCCGATGGTGACGAGCCGTTCATCCTGCATCCCGGCGAGTTCGTGCTGGCCAGCACCTACGAGGTGATCACCCTTCCGGACGACATCGCCTCGCGGCTGGAGGGCAAGAGTTCACTGGGGAGGCTCGGCCTGCTCACCCATTCCACCGCGGGCTTCATCGACCCCGGGTTCAGCGGGCACGTGACGCTCGAACTCTCCAATGTCGCGACACTGCCGATCAAGCTCTGGCCCGGCATGAAGATCGGCCAGCTGTGCATGTTCCGGCTCAGCTCGCCCGCGGAGCACCCCTACGGCTCGCAGAAGTACGGCTCGCGGTATCAGGGGCAGCGCGGCCCGACCCCGAGCCGTTCCTACCTGAACTTCCACCGGACCGACATCTGAGGCTTCCGCCGGATCCGCGTCCGGAGTTTCGGCGGCCCCGCCCCTGAGGCCCTTGCCTGAGCCCTTGACGGCCCCGCCTCTGAGGCCTTGCGGGCCCCGCTCCCGAGGGCCCTGGCCGGTCGGGCGCGGCCGAGGGGCGGTGGGGGCCGTAGGGCGCCGTGGGGCGCCGTGACGGAAATCACTCTGACCTTCCCCGGGGGCGGGTGGGGCAGGGGTGGCGACACGCCGGTTTCCGGACAGGGGGCGGCGCCCCATACTGGGTCAGCTTCGGCATAACATGGCCAAAACCAGCAAAACGGTCATCGGAAAGATGCCGCCAAGGCTCCCTCAAGCCGAGTGTCGCCAGGTATATGCCGGGTAGCGACAACTGGAAGAGTAGGCGTCTAGCGGGTGAAGTTCGTATTTCCGCTGGTAACCCGTACCCTTCTCTGCGGACCATCCCCGCACATCTGGAGAACGACGTGCGCCTGCGTCTCACACCTAGTGAGGACAGCTACTACGACTTGTTCGCCGACTCGGCGAACAACCTCGTCACAGCGTCCCGTCTGTTGGTAGAGATCATCAGCGACGGATCGGACAGGGAAGCCCTGGCCGAGAAGATGCGCGCCTGTGAGCACGCCGGTGACGAACGCACCCACGCGATCATGAACCGGCTCAATGAGAGCTTCATCACGCCCTTCGACCGCGAGGACATCTACCGTCTCGCGTCCAATCTCGACGACGTGATGGACTACATGGAGGCCGCCGCAGACCTCATCGTCCTGTACCAGATCGACCACCTTCCCAAGGAGGTCGTCCGTCAGGTCGAGGTCCTGGAGCGCGCCGCCGAGCTGACCGCCGAGGCCATGCCCCGGCTGCGCTCGATGAGGAACCTGAACGAGTACTGGATCGAGATCAACCGGCTGGAGAACCAGGCTGACCAGGTTTACCGCCGCCTTCTCGCCAAGCTCTTCGGCGGGGAGTACGACGCGTTGACCGTCCTCAAGATGAAGGAGGTCATCGATCAGCTGGAGATGGCCGCCGACGCCTTCGAGCACGTGGCCAACACGATCGAGTCGATCGCGGTCAAGGAAAGCTAAGTGGACCTCACGCTCGCACTCGTCATCGGCGTGGTGGTCGTGGCGTTGGCGTTCGACTACACCAACGGTTTCCACGACGCCGCCAACGCGATCGCGACCTCTGTCTCGACGCGCGCGCTGACGCCGAGGGCCGCTCTGTTCATGGCCGCCGCCATGAACTTCCTGGGCGCCCATCTCGGCACGCAGGTGGCGGCGACCGTCGGCAAGGGCATCATCGACGCTCCGAACGGCAGCCACGGGCTGGTGATCGTGGGCTCCGGCCTGATCGGCGCGATCGTCTGGAACCTCATCACCTGGTACTTCGGGCTGCCCTCCTCAAGCAGCCACGCGCTGATCGGCGGCCTGGTCGGTTCGGCGCTGGCCTCGTCGAGCGCCGTCCACTGGGACGGCGTGGTGGAGAAGGTCGTCATTCCGATGATCCTCTCCCCGGTGATCGGCTTCACCCTGGCCGCGATCATCATGATCGCCATCCTGTGGGGCTTCCGTCACTCCCAGCCCGCGAAGACCAACCGGGGCTTCCGCCACGCGCAGACGGTCTCGGCCGCGGCCATGGCCCTCGGCCACGGTCTGCAGGACGCTCAGAAGACCATGGGTGTGATCTTCCTGGCGCTCGTCGTCGGAGGGTTCCAGAAGGACGGCGACCCGATCCCGCAGTGGGTCATCCTCGCCGCCGCGACGGCCATCTCCCTGGGAACCTACGCCGGTGGGTGGCGGATCATGCGGACGCTCGGCCGCCGGATCATCGCGCTCACCCCGCCGCAGGGGTTCGCCGCGGAGGCCGCCGCGGCGACCGTTCTCTACACCGCGGCCATCGGCTTCGGCGCCCCCATCTCCACCACGCACACGATCACCAGCGCGATCATGGGCGTCGGTGCCACCAAGCGGCTGTCGGCCGTGCGCTGGGGCGTCGCGGGCAACATCGTGACCGCCTGGGTCCTCACGATCCCGGCCGCCGCGCTCGTCGCGGCGCTGTCCTACTACGCGCTCCACTGGATGGTCGAATAACCACCGCCGGATGGTCGGACGACCACCGCGGCAGGACGCCGGTCGGGGCTTCCCGGCCGGCGTCCCGCCGTTTCCGGGGGTTCGGCGTCCCGCCGTTTCCGGAGGGACGCCACCTTCCAGAGCGCGGCCGCCGCCTTCAGAGCCGCAGGCGTCACTTCCGGTACATGACGTCGACGTCCCACTGGGTGAACCCCAGCTTCTCGTAGAGGCGGATCGCCGCCGTGTTGCTCTCGTCGGCGTACAGCATGACCTGGGCCAGGCCCCGTGACCGCAGGTGGGACAGGCCCGCGAGGGTGAGCGACCTGCCCAGCCCGCCGCCCTGCTCGGCCGGGTCGACCCCGACCACGTAGACCTCGCCGATCGGCTCGTGCCCGTGGCCGCCGTCGCCGTGCACCTTGGTCCAGTGGAAGCCGACCAGCCGGCCGTCGCCGGCGGACCCGGCCGGGCGCTCGGCCAGGAAGAAGCCCGCCGGGTCGAACCACGGCTCCCGCTCGCGCCGCTTCAGGTCCTCCAGCGTCCACGTCCCCTGCTCGGGGTGGTGGGCGAAGGCCCTGGCGTTGAGCGCCACCCAGGCCTCCTCGTCGGAGGAACCGGGCTGGAAGGTGCGCAGCCGTACCCCGTCGGGCAGTTCGAAGGCGGGGAGCGCCGCGAACAGCGAGCGGCGCATCTGCCACAGCGATCTGATCCTGGCGAATCCGGTCGACAGGGCGAGGGCCTCGGCCCCCGGATGCCCACCGTGCGCCCACAGCCGCAGCCGTCCCCCGGTCTGCTCCAGTACGGCCTGCAGCAGCCGCCGGCCGTGGCCCTTCTCCCGGAAGGCGGGGTGGATCACCAGCTCCCCGCTGGGCCCCTCGACCGGGTCGGTGGGGTCGAGGTGCGCGTAGCCGGCCAGGTCGTCCCCGACGTACAGCAGCACGGCCCTCGCCCGCTCGTCGCCGCCGTAGCGCAGGTGCAGCATCACGTGTTCGTTGAGCGGTCTGACCCCGTCCGTCTCCGTGGCGGCCTCGACCACCGTGAGCACGGCGGCCACCTCTCGCTCGTCAAGTCGTCCCCGATGTTCCACACGCACGTTCATGTTCTGGACTCTAGGCGGACCCGGACTTCATCGGATCGCCGGGTACTGGCAAAAAGCGCCATCTTCTAGTCAGGCGAATCGTTACCTCTTAGACATTCCACGCATGGGTTGCCGCCTTAATGTCGTGGTTCATGATGTCTCGCTCCTTCCTGCGATTAGCCACTGCCGGCGTTCTCGCCGGAGCCGGTCTCGTGCTCGCGATAGGGCCGGCCGAGGCGGGCAACAGGGCCGCCAAGACGGTCCCCGTCCGCCTGCTGTCCCTCAACGACTTCCACGGCAACCTGGAGCCGCCGACCGGCTCCTCCGGCCGCATGGTCGACGAGAACGGCGCCACAGTGGACGCGGGCGGCGCCGCCTACGTCGCCACCCACCTCAAGCAGTTGTCGGACAAGAACACGCTGAAGGTCGCCCAGGGGGACCTGATCGGCGCCACCCCGCTGATCTCCGCGGCCTACCACGACGAACCGTCGGTCGAGTTCCTCGGCAAGGTCGGCATCACCGCCTCGGCCGTGGGCAACCACGAGTTCGACGAGGGCTACGGCGAGCTCAGGCGCATCATGCGCGGCGGCTGCCACCCGGTGGACGGCTGTTCGCCCGCCGGTGAGTGGAAGGGCGCGGACTACACCTATCTCGGCGCCAACGTGATCTTCAAGCGGCCGGACGCGGCCGCCGAGAAGGAGGCGCTCGCCGCGCTCGGCGGTCAGAGCACGGACTCGCTGCGCGGGTTGCTGGAGGAGTACGGCATCCCGGCGCTGCCGCCGGTCACGGTCCGCTGGATGAACGGCGTGCCGGTCGGCTTCATCGGCCTGGTCACCAAGACCACCCCGAACATCGTCACCTCCGAGGGCATCAAGGACCTGGAGTTCATCGACGAGGTCAAGGCGGCCAACGTCGCCTCCAAGCTGCTCAAGCTGGTCGGCGTCAAGGCCCAGGTCGTGCTGGTGCACGAGGGTGACCAGGTCACCCCGAACCAGTCGCCCGACGCCTGCAGCGCCCAGCCGGGCGCGGGCAACCGGATCGCCACCCAGGTGGACGCCGAGATCGACATGATCCTCAGCGGCCACTCCCACCAGGCCTACCTGTGCACGGTGACCGACCCCGCCGGCGGCGCCCGCCTGTACAGCCAGGGCGGCTCGTTCGGCCGGGTGATCACCAAGGTCGACTTCCAGGTGGACGTCCGGACCCGCGACGTCGTGCGCTCCTCGGTCGTGGCCGACAACCAGGTCGTGACCCGGACCGTCACCCCCGACCCGGAGATCTCCGCGTTCGTCCAGACGTGGAAGGAGAACGTCGCGCCGGTGGCCAACAAGCCGCTCGGCAGGATCACCGCTGACATCACCAACACCGCGTCCCCGTCCGGCGAGTCCTCCTTGGGCAACCTCATCGCCGACGGCCAGCTCACCGCCGCCAAGACCGGAGGCAACGCCCAGATCGCCCTGATGAACCCGGGCGGCGTCCGCACCGGCCTCACCTACTTGGGCTCTCCCGCCGGCGAGGGCGACGGCGTGGTGACCTACGGCGAGGCCTTCACGGTCCAGCCGTTCAACAACCTCGTGCAGGTGATCACGCTCACCGGTGCGCAGCTCAAGACCATTCTCGAGCAGCAGTTCACCGGCGGGCCCAACAACCAGGCCTTCACCAAGATCCTGCAGCCGTCGTCGAACTTCACCTACACCTACAGCACGGGTGCGGCGTGGGGTTCGAAGGTCTCCAACCTGAAGATCGACGGTGTCGCCGTGACGGACACCCAGACCATCCGGGTTGCCGCCAACAACTTCCTCGTCGGCGGCGGTGACGCCTTCCTGGGCTTCAAGGACGGCACGGACCTGTGGAGCGGCCCGCTCGACATCGACGCCTTCGCCGCCTATTTCGCTGCGAACCCGTCGATCACGCCCCCGGTCCCCAACCACATCACCGTCACCCCCTGATCGCCGCCCCGGCTGGCCGGGCCGCCTGACCTCGTCGGGGCCGGCGGCCCGGCCAATCGGAAAGGCCCAGCGGAAAGGTCCACCGGACGGGTGTCCGGCGGACCTTTCCTCCGGTCTGCGTCAGGGACAGGGCCGATGGCAGGTAGTCCGTGTCAGGGGTACGGCCGGCGGCGGGTGGTCCGTGACCGGGTGTGGCTAGTGGCGGGCGGGCTCGCGCTCCTCGGCGGCCTCGTTGCCCCGCTCGGGCACGAACCGGTAGCCGACGTTGCGCACGGTGCCGATCAGCGATTCGTACTCGGCACCGAGCTTGGCGCGCAGCCGCCGGACGTGGACGTCGACGGTCCGGGTGCCGCCGAAGTAGTCGTAGCCCCACACTTCCTGCAGGAGCTGGGCGCGGGTGAAGACCCGGCCGGGGTGCTGCGCCAGGTATTTCAGGAGCTCGAACTCCTTGAAGGTCAGGTCCAGCGCGCGGCCGCGGAGCCGGGCGGTGTAGGTGGCCTCGTCGATCGACAGGTCGCCGCTGCGGATCTCGTCGGGGGCCTCCTCGGCGGCCGACAGGTTCAGCCGGCCCACGGCCATCCGGAGCCTGGCCTCGACCTCGGCGGGGCCGGAGCTGTCGAGGATCACGTCGTCGGCGCCCCACTCCGCGGTCATCGCGGCCAGGCCGCCCTCGGTGACGATCACCAGGAGGGGGCAGTCGATGCCCGTGGTCCGCAGCAGCCTGCACAGGCTCTTGGCGTGGACGAGTTCGCGGCGCGCGTCGACCAGGACGGCGTCGGCCGGTGGCGCGTCGATCAGCGCTGACGCCTCCGCAGGCGCGACCCGGACCGAGTGCAACAGCAGCCCCAGCGCCGGGAGCACCTCAGTCGAGGGCTCAAGGGCGTTGGTGAGCAGCAGGAGATTGCTCACTATGCCTCCTTCCCGCGTCGTGCCGGCGATAGCCGTACAAACACGT
Organism: Streptosporangium sp. NPDC003464; assembly: GCF_053588315.1. NCBI lineage: Bacteria > Bacillati > Actinomycetota > Actinomycetes > Streptosporangiales > Streptosporangiaceae > Streptosporangium > Streptosporangium sp. NPDC003464. The sequence goes on from NZ_JBSFPS010000009.1 coordinate 56,054, forward strand.
AAGGACCCGGGGGCTACGTCGCCCAGGTCCCGTAGTAGGTGAGGATAGCCCACAAGGATGAAGCGTCCACTTGACGTCCACCTGATGAACACTCGTTTCTCCGGTGGATTCATCGTAATGACGTGGTGACCGTGCGTATGCAGGAGGGGTGGTTCACAGATGGCCAGGGGCACGATCCGTTATTGGGCGGCGGCGAAGGACGCCGCGGGCGTCGCCGAAGAACCCTTCGAGGCGGCGACGCTGGCCGAGCTGATGGCGGACGTCACAGCGGGCCGCGACAGCCTGGCCCAGGTGGTCCGGCGGTCGTCCTTCCTGGTGGACGGCGACCCGGTGGGCAGGCGGGCGCACGAGACGATCGTGCTCGCCGACGGGGCGACGGTCGAGGTGCTCCCTCCCTTCGCGGGGGGCTGACCGGCACCGGGAGGCTGACCGCTATCGGGGGCTGGTACCGGGAGGTTGACCGGCACCGGGAGGCCGGCCGGCGCCGTGGACGGGCCCGTGGGCGGGCGGCGGACGGCGCGGGTGGGGGAGAGCCGTCCGTCGAGCCCCGGCGATGTGATCGTTGACGCGGCGTTTTGGACAAGATTGCCAGGGGAAGTGCTGCGATGGCACGCTGGCCGGATCGGGCGAATGGACAGGGGATCGGATGCGTAAGCTGGTCGCTTTTCTGATTTTGCTGCTCGTTCTCCTCGCGGTCCTGGACCGGGTCGCGGTCTCGGGGGTGCAGCGGGAGATCGCCACCCGGGCGACGGCCAAATACGACCTCGCGACCCCGCCCGAGGTGACCATCGTCGGCATCCCGTTCCTCACCCAGGCGGTCGCCGGGCGGTATGACGAGGTCAAGGTCGCCGCGGGCGCGATGAGCCTGGCCGGGGTCCGGCTGTCCAGCGTGGACTTCACCCTCCACGGGGTCACCGCGCCGCTGGACGACCTGGTGCTCCGCGCCGACCAGGTGGACATACGCGCCGAGCGCGTCGCGGGCACCGTGGTGCTCTCCCTGGATACGCTCAACCAGCGGGCTCCGCGTGGGATCAAGGTCGAGGTCGACGGCGACGGCGACGGCCTCAACGTCAACGGAGAGATCACCGTGCTGGGCCAGAAGGTGCCGGCGAAGGCCAAGATGAAGATCGAGCTGGTCGAGGGCGGGGTGAAGTTCGTCCCCGAGCAGGTCACGCTCGGCGGCGGCATCCCGGTGCCCCGGCCCGAGCGGTTCATCAGCTACCAGATCCCGATCAAGAACCTGCCGTTCAACCTCAAGGTGACCGATGTGAAGACCGTGCCGGAAGGGCTCCAGATCTCCGGTGAGGCGTCCGACGTCCCCCTCCGGAGCTGACCCGTCCCCGTGTCCGAACCGATCCGCCCCGCCGTACGTCGTGAGGATGTGAGTCAAGCCGGAACCGCCGACGAGCAGCTCGTCAGAGCGCTCTTCGACGAGCACGGCGGGCCACTCTACGGCTACGTACTGCGGCTGACGGGTGACCCGGGGAGAGCGGAGGACGTCGTGCAGGAAACGCTGTTGCGGGCCTGGCGGCATCCCGACGCTCTCAGCGGGCGGCCCATCCGCGCGTGGCTGTTCACAGTGGCCCGCAACCTCGTCGTCGACCAGCACCGGGCGCGCAAGTCGCGTCCCCCGGAGACGGGCGCCGAGGCGCTCGCCGTGCTGCCCGCCGACGACGAGCTTGAGCGGGCCGTGGAGTCCTGGGCGGTGGCCGAGGCTCTGGCCACGCTGCGGCCCGAGCACCGCGAGGTGCTCGCCGAGGTCTACTACCAGGGGAAGTCGGTCAAGGAGGCCGCTGAGGCGCTCGGCATCCCTGCGGGAACGGTGAAGTCGCGCACCTATTACGCGCTTCGCGCGCTGAAGCTGGCGCTGGAGGAGCGGGGGCTCGCGCCATGATGATGACGACCTGTGAAGAAGTGCGGATTTCCCTCGGGGCGTACGTGCTCGGGGCTCTGGAGCCCGAGGAGTGCGTGCTCGTCGAGGCGCATCTGGCCGAGTGCGCCGGCTGCCAGGCCGAGTTCGAGGAGCTGACCGGCGTGGCCACGTTCCTCGGACGGGTGTCCGAGGCGGACGTGGCGCAGGTGAGCAGCCCGCCCCAGGCGGTGCTCGACCGGCTGCTCAGCGCCAAGGTCAAACGGCGCCGCCGCCTGACCCGGGCGCTGCTCTCGCTGGCCGCCTCGGTCGTGCTGGTGGGGGTCGGCGGGACCCTGTGGTCGACCACCCAGACCGCTCAGAACGCCACGACGGCGTCCGCGCCCCAGTCCTCCGGCGCCGCCGAGAGCACCGCGCCCTTCTCGGCGCAGGACGACGGCGGCCACTCGGCGAAGGAGCGCGCCGCTCCCTCGCAGTCGGCCGTGACCGAGGGCGACGCGCGGCTCATGCTGGACACCGGCGAGCGGAAGGCCACGGCCAGCAACGGCTCCATCCGTGCCACGGTGACCGCGTCGCCGGGGGAGAAGGCGACGACGGTCAAGGTCGTGCTCACCGGGGTCGCCAAGGGCACCCGCTGCCGGCTGGACGTGGTCGGCGTCGGCGGGGTCCGGGAGACGGCCGGCAACTGGATCGTCGACAGGGCCGCCTACGACGCCTCGGGCGCCTTCACCGGCACCACCACGATCCCTCCCGCGAACATCACGAAGTTCGAGATCCTCACCGCCGGAGGCCGGATGCTGGTCAGCGTCGCACTGCCCTGAGCGCCGGCGCTCCGGCCGGGGGAATGGCGCGGCACGGCCGCGTGTTGTCGTGCTCCGTGACCGGGTTGACGGTGGTGCTCGTCACGCTGGCCGTCGCCACGCTGGTGGGCGTGGTGGTGCGCCGGCGCAGCGGCGTGCCACGCGAGGTGGGGGGCGACGTGGAGCGGCTGACATCCGGCGACCTCGGAACGGGGCTGGGAGAGCGGGCCACGCTCGTGCAGTTCTCCAGCGCCTTCTGCCAGCCCTGCCGGGCGACCCGCCGGATCCTCGCCGAGGTGACGGAGCTGGTGCCGGGGGTGGCGCACGTGGAGATCGACGCGGAGGCCCGTCTCGACCTGGTCCGGTCGCTGAACGTCCTGCGCACCCCTACCGTGCTGGTCCTCGACGCGTCGGGGAAGGTCGTCAAGCGCGCCTCCGGGCAGCCGCGGAAGGCCGACGTGATCGGGGCCCTGGGGCTGGCCGTCGACGAGTGACCGGCGGGTCGCCGATGAGCGTCCGGCGGTCCGGCGGATGGGCGGTGCGGCGGTCCGGTGGATGGACGGTCTGGCGGCCGGACCGTGGGCATGCGGTGGGCGGATGGCGGACCCTACCGCCCGTTGAGCAATCTTGTCTCAGGAATTGGACAGGGATGTGACAGATCCCGGAACGTCGGGGTAGTGTCATCGGCATGAACCCCACGACAGAGCTGCTGACGAAGCGGCGCGCGGTTGATTTCTGCCGCGTGACCACCGCGCTCTGTCGCGTTTCCTAAGGGCGATCTCAAGCGGCCGTTGAGCCGCACCGATCTGCACAACCCTTCAGGGAGCATCAAGCGATGCAGGCTGATCCCCGGGCTCTCCGCTCCGCCGCGGCTGTGACGACCATCGTCCTCGCGCTCGTCCTGATCACAGGGAGCGCATGGCTGCTGGCCGCACAGGCCCTGGTGTTCGCGCTGGGCATCTTCGGCGCCTCGCCGTACGGGATGGTTTTCAAAGGGATAGTGAAGAGCCCTCCCAGGGAGCTGGAGGACGCCGCCCCGCCGCGCTTCGCGCAGGGGGTCGGACTTGCCTTCGCCCTGGTGGGCTTGGTCGGATACATCACGCAGATCACGCCGTTGGCCCTCGGCGCCGTCGCCGCGGCTCTCTTCGCCGCCTTCCTCAACGCAGCTTTCGGCTTCTGCCTCGGCTGCGAGATGTTTCTCATCATTCGCCGTTTACTGCCCGCCGCAAGATAATCCCGGAGGATTCATGAGCCGCTCCGCCGCCCTGGTGGACGCTGACTGGGTCGAGGCCAACCTCGACACCGACGGCATCGTTCTCGTCGAGGTCGACGAGGACACCAGTGCCTACGACAAGGGCCACATCCGTGGCGCCGTGAAGATCGACTGGAAGCAGGACCTCCAGGACCCGGTCCGCCGTGACTTCGTCGACCGCGAGGGCTTCCAGGCGCTTCTGTCCTCCCGGGGCATCGGCAACGACGACACCGTGGTCCTGTACGGCGGCAACAACAACTGGTTCGCCGCCTACGCCTACTGGTACTTCAAGCTCTACGGCCACCGCGACGTCAAGCTCCTCGACGGCGGCCGCAAGAAGTGGGAGCTCGACTCCCGTGAGCTGGTCAAGGACGTCCCCGTACGCCCCGCCACCGACTACCGGGCCAGCGAGCAGGACCACTCGCTGCGCGCCTTCCGCGACGACGTGCTCGCCGCGATCGGCAAGCTCAACCTGGTCGACGTGCGCTCGCCGGACGAGTTCACCGGCAAGCTGCTGGCCCCCGCGCACGTCCCGCAGGAGGCGGCCCAGCGCGGCGGCCACGTGCCGACCGCCCGCAACATCCCGTGGTCGAAGGCGGCCAACGACGACGGCACCTTCAAGTCCGACGAGGACCTCAGGGCCCTGTACGCCGGCGAGGGCGTCGACTTCGCCAAGGACACCATCGCCTACTGCCGTATCGGCGAGCGCTCGGCGCACACGTGGTTCGTGCTGCACGAGATCCTCGACCAGGCGAGTGTGAAGAACTACGACGGCTCATGGACCGAGTACGGCTCGCTGGTGGGCGTGCCGATCGAACTGGGAGAGGCTCGATAATGACGACTCAGGGTTGCGCTGCTCCGGAGCAGACGATCGCTCTTCCGGCCGGGATCGACCTGTCGACCCAGGCGGTCATCCAGGGGGTGGTGTCGGGTGCGGGCACGGCCTATGCCCGGCTGCTGGACCACTCCGGTGAGTTCACCGGGGAGGTCGTGGTGTCGGAGGAGGGCGTCTTCCGCTTCTTCGCCGCTCCGGGTGAGTGGACCGTCCGCATCATCGCGGGCGGCGGTGTCACCAAGGACATCAAGGCCCAGGCCCGCCTGGGCGAGGTCACCCAGCTCGCGGTAGCTGTCTGACCTCATCCGACACGGCTGAGGGCCGGCATCCCACACGGGGTGCCGGCCCTCGGCCGTTCGGGCCCCGGCTCTCAGCCGTTCCGGGCCCCGTCGGGCGCCGCCCCGGCGCCGGGGCGGGCGGTGCCGTCCGCCGTCACGGGACCCGGCTCTCGACGCGGTGTAGCGCGTCGGTGTAGCCGGGCTCCGGGGACATGGCCGCCGCCAGGCGGAGGTGCGGCAGCGCCTCGGTGTGGCGGTTGGCCCGCTCCAGGGTCCTGCCGAGCAGGAACCTGGCGTAGTGGTCGCCGGGCGAGCGCTCCAGCAGCGACTCCAGGGTCTCCTTCGCCCGGTTGAGCTGGGCCGAGCCGAAGTAGGCGCGGGCGGCCAGCAGGCGGACGGCGGGGTCGTCGCCGTGGCCGGCCAGCAGCGGCTCCAGGGTCTGCAGCGCGCCGAGGGGGTCCCGGACCTCAAGCAGGGACTCGGCCTGGCGCAGGAGCCTGACCTCGTCGGGGAGCTCCCGCTCCGGGACGGCCCGCCGCAGGAGATCCTCCAGGACCTCCGGCGGCTGCGCGCCCGCGACCGCTGTACCGCCCACCACGAAGGTCGGCGAGGTGGCCACGCCGATGGCCTTGCCGCGCAGGAGCTGGGAGCGGACCTCGGCGGTCCCCTCCCCGGCGTCGAGCGCCTCCGCCATGCCCTCCAGGCCGGCCTCCGCGGCGAGCGCCACCAGGGTGGCCCGGTCGCCGATGTCGGCGGCCTCGGCGAAGTGGGCGCGCATGATCCGCTCGACGACGGCGTCCTGCAGGGCGGCCCCGCCCCGCTCGAGGGCGAGGGCGACCAGCCGGTGGGCGTCGAAGGTGTTCGAGCGCCAGGCGGCGCCCCAGCGCGGGCCGAGCCCCTCCCCGGCGGCGACGCGCGCGACGCGGGCCCGGTTCTCCGCCGGAGTCAGGTCGGGGTTGCAGGCCCGCAGGGCGCCCTCGGCGACCGGGTCGCGCAGCGCCTCCTCCAGCGGCTCGGCCGTGGCCGGAGCCATGGGGTCGATCTGGAAGGGACGCCAGACGATCTCCACGTCCTCGCCGAATCCGGCCTTCTCCAGGCGTCGCTTGCCGATGTAGGCCCAGGCGCAGACCATGTCGGCCCAGACTTCGATGCGCTTCATGGCCGGTGTAACAAACGACGGCTGTCGTTTATTCGACATGTGTCGTTTAATCTTGGCCGCATGACTGAAGACGACCCGCGGGTCCGCCGGACCCGCGCCCGCCTGCGCGCCGCGGTCCTGGAGCTCTCCGCCGAGCGCGACCCCGATTCGGTCACGGTCGCCGAGATCGCCCAGCGGGCCGAGGTCAACCGGGCCACCGTCTACGTCCACTACCGCGACCGCGACGATCTCGTGCTGGACGCCATGGAGGCGGCCGTCGGCGAGCTGGCCGCCGAGGCCGCGCGCTGTCCCTACGGGGAGGCAGGGCCGGTCCCGGCGTCACTGGTGGCGCTGTTCGAGCATGTCGGCCTCCGGGCCCCGCTCTACCGGCGGATGCTCGGGCCGTACGGCAGCGCCCGCTTCTGCGCCCGCCTGCGCGAGGCGCTGGTCGCGGAGCTGCGCGGTCCGTTCGCGGCGGGCTCCCGCCCTCCGGGCCACGGCGACGTGCCGCCGGAGATCCACGCCCACTACCTGGCGGGCGCGCTCATCGGGGTCCTCACCGGCTGGCTGGAGGAGCACCCGCCCCGCCCCGCCGAGGAGATCGCCGGGCTGACGTGGAGCCTGATCCGCTGAACCGGCGCCTGACCGGGGGCCGAGACCTGGACCGAGACTGGGGCCTGGACCGAGAGCGGGGCCTGACCGGGACCTGGCGTGCCCGGCGCCGGCCGGGCCGTCCGATCCGCCGGGTCCGGTCGGGCGGGCGTTTCGGGCGGGCGTTTCGCTGTGGCCGGTCACGGCGGGTCGCTACGATTCATCGAGTGTCCGGAACGTCTGTTATGCCCACGCCGTCATCCCCGCCGCGAGCCGCCGGCCGGGCGCAGGCCACGCTTACGGCGTACTCCCTGCCCCTGCACACGCTCAGGATCCTCGGCGCCTGCGCGCTCTCACTGGTGATCTGGTTCTCGGCGGGGCGGGCGGTCCGCGCCGCCCTGCTGTGGACGGGGACCGAGGTCGCCCACGGCGACTACCAGCAACTGCGGTTCGCCATCACGATGCTGATCTTCACACTGATCGTGCTGAACGAGCTCGTGGTCATGGTCGGCATGCTGCACGCGGTGCGCGGCGCGCTCCGGGAGATCCGGGCGCGGCGGGAGGGCGGCGAGGCCGACGAGAGCATGTTCGGCGCGCTCAACCGGGCCACGCTCGTCTTCGCCACGATCTACATGGCCTGGAACTTCCAGGGGGAGGACGCGCGCGAGTTCGCCACGCTCGACCTGGTGAACCAGGCCGACCAGGACCTCAAGGGAGCCTTCGCCGGGGTCCAGGGCCAGGGGGGCACCGCCCTCATCGGGCTGGACGTGCGGCTGTCCATCGCCATCGCCGTGGTGGCGTACCTGCTCAAGACGCTGTTCGGCTGGTGGCACGCCAACGGCAAGGTCAAGGGCAGCGGCCTCCTCACCACGTTCTTCGAGCTGGCCTTCGCCTTCTACAGCATCAACGCGATGTTCACCTTCACCGGCGCGCGGGCCGACTGGCTGTCGCACCGCTCCGTCATAGCCGCGGTCAGCGGCTGGATCGAGGACGCCGAGAAGAGCATTCCGTGGTGGAAGGCGTTCTGGGACGGGGTCGGCGAGGTCTGGCCGCACATCGTGGACGGGCTGATCGTGCCACTGACCTGGCTCACGGTCGCCTCGCTGGTCTACGGCGCCTTCGCCGAGGACACCCGGGCGGTCGTGCGGGGGACCCGGCTGGACGCCGTGGCCGACCGGATGGAACAGACGCACACCCTGACCCGCAACACCATGACCCGGGCCACGACCGGGTTCCAGGAGCGCTGGGTCCCGCCCGCGAACGCCTTCCGGCTCGCCGCCCGCGGTGGCGCCGCACTGTTCGGCATGTTCTGCCTGTGCTACGTCGCGCTCCGGGTGGGAGGCGACTACGCCCACCGCGGGCTGCGGACGCTGATCGGCAGTGAGGAGCCCTACCTCTGGCTGATCACCGGCCCGCCCCTCGACTTCGTCGAGGACCTGGTCGTGGCGGTGCTGACGACCTGCCTGCTGGCGGCCACGTTCGACATCGCCGCCACCCGCAGCCGCGAGGCGGGGGAGACGCTCACCGCCTGAACAGCAGCACCTGGTCCTGCGGGTCGTTCTTCTCCGTCCCCACCCGCTTGAACATGTCCTCCACGGACTCCTCCTCCAGCGGCACCCGGATCGTGCTCGGCAGGACCTCGACCTCGACCTTGCCGGCCACGCTCTGGGGCACCAGGCTGACCAGGTTGTAGTCGTAGCCGGTGCCGATCTTGTGGTCCTTGACCTCCACGGGCAGGGTGTTGCCGACGGTCTCGGTCTGCCACGCGCGGCCGTCGGGGTGCTTGACCTTCACCGTGGGGTCGCCCCGCCGGATCACGCCCTCGGTGTTCAGGGACGTCCTGGTCACCGTGATCTTCAGCCACCGCTGGTCGGCCTTGATCGGACGCGCGCCCGGGAGGTTGTCGGCCTGCTCCACCTTGACCTTCCAGGCCACGTTCATGAGCGTCCCGGTGCCTCCGGCGGCCACGGTGTGGATCTGGTAGGCGGGATTGCCGCTCCGGTAGAAGACGTACCCGTTCCAGGTGGGGATCCCCATGCCCAGCGCCACGGCGAGCACCGCGCCGCCGATCCGCAGCGCCGTACGGCGTCGCGGCGGGACGGGGTCGGCGGCCGGGGCGGCCTCCTCCGGCAAGGCCGGAGTCCCGGCCGCGGCTCCGGTCCCGGTCCCGGCCGTGGGTCCGGGGACGGTCGCCCCGGCCGCGGGAACGGGTGCGGCTCCCGGGACGGTCGCCCCGACTCCGGGCGCGGCCGGGGGAGCGGGCCTGGGCAGCGGGGTGCTCGGGACGGCGGGGAACGGCTGGGTCGAGGGGTCCGAGGGCTCGCTCACGGGCCTCGGCACGGGTGGCCAGACCTGCTCGTCGGAGAAGGCCCGCCGGGGGCCGGGCGTCCAGTTGGCGTCAATCGGAAGCCCCGGGAGCGGGGTCCCGCCGGAACGGCCCCGGGAAGCCTCCGGACGCCCGGACGGGTTCGGGGGACCGCCGGGCTCGCGGCGGCCGGGACCCGGGGGGCGGCCCCCGGGGCTGGGCGGCGGTACGGCATGGCCGCCGGGGCCCGAGCCGGGCAGAGGGCGCATCTCCGGCGCGAGCGGTGGTACGGCATGGCCGCCGGGGACGGGCGCACCGGGGCCAGGGGGCGCCTGCGGTGCGGCCTGGGCGCCGGCGGGTGGGGCCACGGGGTGGGTTTCGGGTGTGGGCGCGCCTGGGTGGCCGCCGGGGCCAGGAAGTGGGGCCTGCGGGGCGGCGTGGGCACCGTGGTGTGGGGCCATGGCGTGGGCCCCGGGGGCGGGTGCGCCGGGGTGGCCGGCGGGCGTGGGGTATGGCTGTGGCGCGGTGTGGGCGCCGGGGCCAGAGGATGTCTGCGGCGCGGCCTGGGCGCCGGCGGCGGACGCGGATGCGCCGGGGCCAAGGGGTGGGGCCATGGGGTGGGTCCCGGGCGGGGGCGTGCCTGGGTGGCCGCCGGGGCCAGGAGGTGGGGCCTGCGGGGCGGCGTGGGCGCCGGGTGCGACCGGAAGCGTGGGCCAGGCACCGCTGGACCAGGAGGCACCCTGCTGGGACTCCCGCGAGGAGGCGGTGGGGCGGTCGTCCCCCAGCGGTCGGGTCTCCGGGGGGAAACCACCTTCGAGGGGTGCCCGGGTCTCTGAGGGGAAACCCTCTTCCAGGGGTGACCGGGTCTTCTGGGGTGAGCGGAGCTCTGGGGGGAGGCCGGTCTCCGAGGGGGGCCGGTGCTCTCCGGAGGACCGCTTCTCCTGAGGGGTGAACCAGTCGGGGCTGCCCTCGTTCTCCGAGTGCGGCGTGCCCGTCACTTCTTGCTCGCCAACTGGTAGACGTCCTTCGCGTTCGAGATCAGGCGCTGTGCGGCGGACTCGTCGAGGCCCAGGTCGATCTCCACCTCGGGCAGGAGCGCCTCTCCGATGAATCCGTTCTTCGGGGCGAGCACGAGCCGGGATCCCGGCAGGGCGGCCACCGGGACCTCGAAGATCGCCACGCTCTCGGCCCACCAGCCCACCTGGATGAAGGGGTTGGTGATGGTCTTGGAGGCGTCGACCTTGTCGGTGGCCGCGTAGCGCTTGCCGTCCTCGACCAGCAGCGTCGGGGTGGCGAACTTCTGCGGTTCCCGGTTGGCCGTCGCCCCCACCTCGGCGATCAGGAAGATCCCGGAGGTGGTGGCCCGTTCCACCGCGCCGCTCAGACCCGTCGTCTCGATGGCCTTGGCGGCGTGCACGGCCTTGACCCGTGCGGAGAAGCGGGAGGCGGAGACCTCCTCGCCGACGCCTCCGGTCCAGGTCAGGTGGGCCGTGCGGGCATCCCGGTCCAGGCCGAGCGTCTGCAGGCCGACCGCCGCCGCCGCCAGCGCCACGCCGATGCTCAGGACGCCCGCCCGGCGCCACCGGCTCGGCGGGGCGGGGGCCCGGCGACCGGCGGCCTGCTCGGGCCGGGCCGGGGTCTCGGTGCTCGTCACAGGGTCCCTCCTTGCTTGACGGGGAGGGTGACCTGCGCCGCCACCTCGGGCGGGGAGTCCGGGTCGTCGCCGTCCTTGACCAGGTTCCAGGCGGAGCCGAGCATGAACCCCTCCGTCAGCTCGAAGGTGCCGACGTCGAGCTGGATCTTCCTGGGTGGGCGGTCCCCGTCCGGCAGCTCGTATCTGACCACGACGGTGGAGGTCATCCCCGGGTGCAACTGCCTGCTCGGCACGCCCTCGTCCGGAATGGTGATGAGCGGCCCGTTCTCACTCTTGATCTCCGGGGTCATCTTCAGCAGGGACTCGGCGAAGAAGAAACCCGGTGATTTCCCGTTGCGGGGCGCTCCCACGCCGGTGGTCTCGTCGCTCTTGTTCGTGATCTCAAGTTCGATCTCGACGAAGCGCTTGCCCTGGCCGCCGAACGGGTCGCGCTGGAACAGCGACCTGTACTCCACGAACTTGGTCATGAACTCGCCCTGGTCAAGGCTGGAGCCCGGGCCGAGCTGTTTGGGGGGTTCGTCGGGGGCTTCGCCGAACCCGCCGAGCGCCGCGGTGATCCCCAGGCCGGTGGCTATGACCAGGGCGGCGGCCGGCACTGCGATCGGGCGTCGTCGGCTGGTTTCGCCACCGGGGGGAGACGTCATGACAAAGGATGGTAATCGCTGACCTCCACCCCAACCGACTCATACACCCCATAAGTGGCACTAAACATGGGGAAAATGCAGCGGATTGACGGGAACGCTGCCCGAATAGGAGGTCTAACTCTTACGCTGTCACCGAGGCGGCGAGAGCCCTATGGCGGAGGTTCCGTGGCGGACGTGCATCCCGAGCATGCGCAGCTCCAGGCGGACCGGATCTACCTGGGCTGGCAGTATGCCCTGCTGCACCCTGATCCGGGCCCGGCCCCGAAACGCCCCTCTCCCGTCGAGGACCCCGCCGACCCGGTCGACCCCGAGTGGGTGCGCCGGGAACGGCTCAACGAGGACCTGCTCAACCGGCCGGTGAAGATCTTCAGGGTGTTCGTGGCGGGGCTCGCCGTACTGATCCTTCTGCTCGGTGTCACCGAGCTGCTGAACTGGTCGTTCGCCGCCGTGGGGCTGATCGCCGCCGGCGGGGTGGCGGTCTTCTGCACATACGCGATCCACCAGGGCGACAGGGCGGTCCGCCACCGGATCCGGGAGCGCCAGGCGGTCGGCGCCCGGCAGCGGGAGGAGCGCGACAGGGATCTCTTCCACGCCCAGGAGGAGCACGCCGTCCGCTACCGGGAGTGGGCCGAGAAGAAGGAGCGCCACGACCGCCAGCTCACCTGGTACGCGGTGGCCGTGCCGGACGAGATCGACCGGATCGACGTCGCCGGGGGCACGCTGCCCGGCTGGTCGGCGCTGATCACCCTGCTCGGCGCGACCCGGCTCTACAGCGGCGGCCACCTGACCGTGCTCGACCTGTCCGAGGGCGCGATCGCCAAGGACCTGGTCGAGCTGGCGCGCAGGGGCGGGGACGACCCGCTGGTCTGGGTGCTCCCGGTGGACCTCCCCAGGCTCGACCTGGGCGCGACGCTGCCTCCGGAGGCGTTCGCCGACGTGCTCGCCCACGTGGTGAGCGTCAGCGAGGAGCACCGCACCACCCGGGACCTGTCGTTCGACAACGCGATCCTGGAGCGGGTCCTGGAGGTTCTCGGCGAGAACGCCACGATCAACCAGGTCACCGCCGCCCTCCGGGCCCTGGCCCAGGTCGGCGACCCGCGCGACGACCTCAGGTTCGGCCTGATCACCGCCGGCCAGCTGGAGCGCATCGGCACGCTGTTCGGCCGGGGCGTCAGCGACCGGGTGGTGATCGAGCGGGCCTGGGCGCTGGAGTCCCAGCTGCGCAAGCTGGAGACCCTCGGCTCGGAGGCGGTACGGCTGCCGCCGGCGCGCCTGCGGGTGGTGTCGATGGACCGGCAGGCGGGCGTGTTCGGCAACCGGGTCCTCGGGACCTACGTGGCCACCGCCCTCACCCACATCCTGCGCCAGTCGCCCGCCTCCGAGCGGCCCTGGTATCACACGATCATCGTCGCGGGCGCGGACAAGCTCCGCGGCGACGTGCTCGACCGGCTGATGGACGCCTGCGAGACCTCCCGGACCGGTCTGGTGCTCACCTACCGCTCGCTCACCCCGACCGTGCGGGAACGGCTCGGCCGGGGGCACGCGGCGGTGACGTTCATGCGGCTGGGCAACGCCGAGGACGCCCGGATCGCCAGCGAGCACGTCGGCACCGAGCACCGGCTGGAGCTGGCCCAGCTCACCGAGACGATCAGCGCCGACGGCGCCGGGATGGACGGCGGCTACGTCTCCACCGTCGGCCAGGCGGAGGAGGGCGAGGACGGCCGGGAGGTGAGCCGCGCGGACCTCAAGGAGGACATCACCGAGTCCACCGAGTGGGGCCGCCGCGCGACCAAGGCGATGGGGGAGACCGAGCGGGTGCTGCACCGCTCCCGCGAGTTCCTCGTCGAGCCTCACCAGCTCCAGCAGCTCCCCACCACCTCGGTGATCGTCACCGACGCCACCGCCCACGGACGCCGGGTCCGCCTCGCCGACGCCAACCCCGCGATACTGACCTTCCCGAAGACGACGCTGGGGGAGTTCGACGAGATCAAGGAGGCCGTCCTGGACGGCGCCGGGCCGCGGGAGCCGCGCGAGCAGCGGGAGCCGCGCGAACCGAGCCTGTTCGAGGACGCCCCGCCGAACCTGGGCCCGCCGCCACCCCGGCTCGACTGGCGCAGACGCCAATGAAGCGTCTCTTTGTGGTAATGGCATCGCCAATGCGGGGGTGCGATCCCCTCGGAAGGTTCGACCTTGGTTGTTGGGGTGACCTGCCCCCGGAGCCCCGCCGGCCGGTACGGCGGGGCGGTCCGTGAAGCGTCAACCCCCCGGCCTCGGGCCGGGTCCCCTGGGTGGAGACCAAATGCAGCCAAGCGTGTCCCGTCCTCCGGCCGGTCTGACCGGTCCCTGGTACCGGATCCAGGCGATCGCTGCGCCCACGCGCACGTCGTCGGCGGAATGGGACTTCGTCACCGTCCTGCCCGCGGTGCTCTCCGCAGCCCAGCGCGGCCGGCCGTTCGTGGCCGGCTGGCTCTCCCGGGGCTCCGGCGCCCCGCTGGAGCTCATCACCAACGCCGGGCCGCTGACGCCGCCGCGCCCGCCGCGCCGGGCCGCCGCCGAGAGCGGGCCGTTCCCCGCCGGCCCGGAGCCGCTGCTGTTCCCCAGTGGCGCCCGGGGCGTGCGGATCGGCGACGAGTGGCTCCGCGACCTGTCCGACCTGGCCTGGACCGCCTGTCCGGGCCGGCAGGCCCCGCCGCTCGGGGGCCGCCGCGAGCCGGACGCCGACGAGCTCAGGCGGCCCACGCTCTTCGAGTCCACGCTGGTCACGCTCATGTCCCGGCCGTTCGCCTGGCTGGTGGTGGCCGAGCAGACCGACCTGCTGGACGCCGAGGTGGCGCATCTGCGGACCCAGCTCAACGTGCTGAGACAGTACGGCGATGCCTCCGAGCGCTCGCGCTACGACGCCGAGCGGGCCGAGCGGCGCATGCAGGAGCTGGACGCCTTCCGCGAGGCCGGGCTCTGGAGCGTGCGGGTGCTGGCCGGCGCCGCCGGGCCCGAGGAGCTGCGCCAGATCGCCCCCGTGCTGGTCGGCTCGGCCGAGATGAGCCACCACCCCTACCGCCTGCGCAGCGCGCTGGCCGGTCCGGTGTACGGCTTCGCCGAGGCGCTGTCGGTGACCCTGCAGGACCCCGCCGACGGCACCGCGGCCCCGTTCGCGGCCACCGCCGGGGCGCTGGCCGCGCTCGCCGGGCTGCCCCGCCGAGAGGTGCCCGGGGTCCGGGTGCTCGACTCGGGCTTCTTCGACGTGACCAGCGAGGCGGACGTCACGCCGGGCGCCAGGACCATCGACCTCGGGTCGATCCTGGACGGGCAGGACAGGGGGGTCGGCCCGTTCCGGGTCCCGCTGGCGACCCTGAACCGGCACGCGTTCATCACCGGCGCCACCGGCTCGGGCAAGTCCCAGACCGTCAGGCACCTGTTGGAGCAGCTCACCGGGGCCGGCATCCCGTGGCTGGCGATCGAGCCGGCCAAGTCCGAGTACGCCGCGATGGGCGGCAGGGTCGAGCACCTCGCCCCGGTGACCGTGATCAACCCGTCGGCCCCGGACAGCGTGCCGTTCAGCGTCAACCCGCTCGCCCCGGAGCCCGGCTATCCGGTCCAGGCCCACATCGACATGGTCCGGGCGCTGTTCATGGCGGCCTTCGACGCCGAGGAGCCGTTCCCGCAGATCATGTCGCTCGCCCTGCAGCGGGTCTACGAGGCCAACGGCTGGGACGTGGTCACCGGCTGGGCGGCTCCCGGCGCCGCCGTGCGGCCCGCCGTACCGACGCTTGAGCAGTTGCAGCAGCACGCGATGGACGTGATCAAGGAGATCGGTTACGGCAAGGAGGTCCAGGCCGACGTCGAGGGCTTCATCTCGCTGCGGCTGCGGTCGCTGCGGGTCGGCTCGGCGGGCCGGTTCTTCGAGGGCGGCCACCCGGCCGACATCGGCGACCTGCTCCAGCGCAACGTGGTGTTCGCGATCGAGGACGTGGCCAACGACGAGGACAAGGCGTTCCTGATGGGCACGCTGATCATCCGGATCGTCGAGCACCTGCGGATGCGGGCCAGGAAGGAGCGGAGCAGCGGGCTCCGGCACGTCATCGTGATCGAGGAGGCGCACCGGCTGCTCCGCGACCGCGGCGCCGGGCGGGCCAGCACGCACGCGGTCGAGCTCCTGGCGGGCATGCTCGCCGAGATCCGCGCGTACGGCGAGGGCATCGTGGTGGCCGAGCAGATCCCCACCAAGCTGGTCTCCGACGTCGTGAAGAACACGGCGCTGAAGGTCGTGCACCGGCTCCCGGCCGAGGACGACCGGCAGCTCGTGGGGGCCGCGATGAACCTGAGCGAGGAGCAGTCGCGGCAGGTCGTCTCGTTGCAGCCGGGCGTCGCGGCGGTCTTCGCCGACGGGATGGACCGGCCGCTGCGGGTCCAGGTGCCGCTGGGGGAGGACCGCGAGCGGCTGGTCCCCGGCCACATGCCGCCGATCTGCGGCCGCCGTTCGGCGGCGTGCGGCCAGGAGTGCAGGACCGGCCGGGCGTGCACGCTCGTCGAGCTCCGCGAGGCCGACCTGCTCGCCGACGCGCCCGAGTGGGCCTGGCTGCGGATCTGGACCGACACCCTGGTGCTGGCCTTCTGCACCGACCGGCCGGTCCCGGGGGTCCCCCGGGCGCTGGCCGACCTGTGGGCCGAGCTCCCGCTGCGGCGGCGGGAATGCCTGCTCGCCACGGCGGTGGAGCGCAGCGTGGGCCGCCGGGCGTGGTCGCTGCGGACCGTCAGCGACCCGGTGAAGCTGACCGAGCAGGTGGCCACGGCGGCGACCCGGCTGCTGGGGCCCGACCGGGAGGTCGGCGAGCGGCCCGGCCCCGCCTGGGTCATCCCGCAGGTCCGCTGGCTGCACGAGGTGGACCGGCTGTTCCCCTACGGGCAGCCCGCGCCCAACCCGCGCGGTGCCGCGCCGGTCATGGAATACCCGCTGTTCAGCCGCCCCGCGAACGGCTCCGAACTGCTCGGCCACCGGGCCAAGGCGCTGCGCCACCACCCGCTCTCCATGGAGGTGGACCGCAACCGGGCACTGGCCTGGCGGGTGATCCTCGGCGACGACGGGCACGAGGGCGTGGAGCGGGACATCCTCACGGTGACGATCGGCGTCGACCCGGCCGAGCGGCTGCGGCACGTGGCCCAGACGATGGGGGCGGGCTGGCTGGAGAGTGTGCTGTCCTGGCCGCACCGCTTCGTGCTGCCGTTCGACGCGGCGTCACCGGAGACCGCCGAACTCGCCTTCAGTGAGTAGTGTAATCATCACTGTATGAAGCGATCTGTGGTGATTGTCCCTACGGCCGCGCCGACGGCCTCTTCGGGAGCGGGCCGGCCGGCGGCCCTGGTGGCGCGGGCCCGTGCCCGGCGCCGGGGGCTGCGGGGAGCGCGCCCGGACCTCTGGGCGCCCGTGTCCGGGTCCTCGGACATCCGTGCCCGGGCCCTCGGCCGCCCGCGCCCGGACCGTGCCCTTCACGGACCGGCGCGGGGCGCCGCCGGACGGGGACAGCGCCCAACCACGGCTAGGATCTGCGGCATGAGCGATTCGGCGGACCAGGCCCGGCTTGCCGAGCCGTCCTGTGACAGGCCGCTAGGCGAGGAGACGGCATGACTCAGCTTCCGCTGCGGGCGCAGCTCGCGAGTGCTCTCGGCCGGACGGCCGCGACCCTGTCCAGGGCGACCGGCCGTGGCGACGGATCGGTGATCGGCGGCCGGGTCGGCCTGGCGCTGGAGCCCGACCTGCTGCGCCAGCTCGCGCAGGACCGCAAGCTGGCGCTGGTGAGCGCGACCAACGGCAAGACCACCACGACCCGCCTGATCACCTCCGCGCTGCAGGACCTCGGCGACGTCGCCACCAACGCCTTCGGCGCCAACATGCCCGCCGGGCACGTATCGGCGCTGTCGTCGGCCAAGGACGCCCCCTACGGAGTCCTGGAGGTCGACGAGAAATACCTGCCCGAGGTGATCGACACCACCGGGGCCGGCGTGATCGTCCTGATGAACCTCAGCCGCGACCAGATGGACCGGGCCGGTGAGATCTGGCTGCTGGCCCAGAAGTGGCGCCGGGCGCTCGCCGGCAAGAACACCCACGTGATCGCCAACGCCGACGACCCGCTGGTGACCTGGGGCGCCTCCACGGCCACCAGGGTCACCTGGGTGTCGGCCGGGCAGCCGTGGAAGGAAGACTCCTGGTGCTGCCCGGAGTGCGGCGGCCCGCTCGACCGCAAGGGCATGGAATACACCCCGCCCGGCGGCCACGTCTCGGGCATGGTCACCTCCCGCACGGCCGAGAACGACTGGGCCTGCCGCGAGTGCACCTTCCGCCGTCCCGAGCCGTCCTGGATCCTCGACGACGACGCGGTGATCGACCCGCGCAGGCAGCGCTGGGTGCTCGACATCCAGCTCCCCGGCCGGGCCAACCGGGCCAACGCGGTGATCGCGCTGGCCACCGCCGAGACGTTCGGCCTGCCGATCCAGCGGGCGCTGCCCCGCCTGCGCGAGGTCAAGTCCGTCGCGGGCCGCTACACCACCGTGCAGCGCGACGGGCGGCACGCCCGGCTGCTGCTCGCCAAGAACCCCGCCGGCTGGCTGGAGGCGTTCGACGTGCTCGACCGCTCGCTGCCGGTGATCCTGTCGGTCAACGCCCAGGGCCCCGACGGCCGTGACACCTCCTGGCTGTGGGACGTCGACTACCGGGTCCTGCGCGGCAGGCCGGTCTACGTCGCCGGGGAGCGCCGCCTCGACCTCGCGCTCCGGCTGGACGTGGCCGGAGTGCCCTTCCAGCTGGTCGACTCCTTCGAGCAGGCACTCGCCGCGCAGCCGCCGGGCAAGGTCGACGTGATCGCCAACTACACCGCCTTCCAGCAGATTCGATCGGAGTTCGGTCGTGCAGTCTGACAGCGCCCTGCGACTCGTCTGGATCTACCCGGACCTGTTGAGCACCTACGGGGACCAGGGCAACGTCCTGGTCCTGGAGCAGCGCGCCCAGCGCCGCGGCATCCCGGTCGAGACCGTTCACGTGCGCTCGGCCGACCCGGTGCCGGAGGGCGGCGACATCTACCTGATCGGCGGCGGCGAGGACCGGCCGCAGATCCTGGCCGCCGAGCGGCTGCGCCGGGACGGCGGCCTGCACCGGGCCGTGGCGCGCGGCGCCTGCCTGCTGGCCGTCTGCGCGGGTTACCAGATCATGGGCACCACGTTCGGCGGCGAGGAGGGGCAGCCGGTCGACGGCATCGGGCTGATCGACATCGCCAGCGGCCGCGGGACCGGCCGCGCGGTCGGCGAGCTGGCCGGTGAGGCCGACCCGGCCCTCGGCATCCCGACGCTGACCGGCTTCGAGAACCACATGGGCGTCACCCGGCTGGGCCCCGGCGTCCGGCCGCTGGCCCGCACGACGGTCGGCACCGGCAACGGCGACGGCACCGAGGGCTGCTACGCCGGCAGGATCGTCGGCACCTACCTGCACGGTCCCGCGCTCGCCCGCAACCCCGGCCTCGCCGACCTCCTGCTGAGCTGGGCGGTCGGCGCCCAGCTCCCGCCGATCGACGACACCTGGTTCGAGCGGCTCCGCCAGGAGCGGCTGGCCGCGGTGCTGCCCCACTGAGAGCCGCCGCCCCGGACGGTGCCCATCTGGTCTCCCTCAGCGGGCGCGTGTTGTCGCCCATCTGGCCGGTCCACGGCCTTCCAGTCCAAAGCGGTGTTTTCGGGCAGCACTCAACTCCTCACGGGGCCGGCGTCACACCAGCCGGCCGGACGCCGGAGGGTGGAGCCGTAGGCGGACGGGGCCGTAGGCGGACGGGGCCGTAGGAGGACAGGGCCGTACGGGGGTGGAGCCCCGCGAGGGGGCGCCTCCCCGTCGGCGGCCGAGTGGCCCCGGCCCCGCCGGTGGAGCGGGGCCGGCTCCCGTCAGCAGGGGCCGGCTCCCGTCAGTAGACGAGTGCCTGGACCCCTTCGCCGAGGACCTCCTCGACGAAGGTCGGGGCGCCCGCGATGCGCACACCCTCGATCACGTCGTCCACCGTGATGTCGCGCCGGGCCGCGCACTGGGTGCACAGCGTCACGCGGCCCGCGGCCAGCACCGCGTCGAGCAGGTCGCCGAGCTGGGGGGCGTGCGGGAGCGTGAACTCCTTCGCCCGCCCGGGCAGGGCGAACCACGACGACTCGCCGGTCAGCCAGAGAGAGACGGGGACCCCGCTCGCCAACGCCGCCGCGGCCACCGTGAACGCCTGGTTGCAGCGCTCGGGTGCGTCCTCGCCGGCGGTCACCTTGATTACCAGTGATCGTGCCATGCCCGAAGCCTATGCGGGGCCGTGTCACGGGCGCGAGCCGTGCCGTGCCGGGCCTAGGCTCGAACGCATGGACGTTCCCGAACTGCATCCCGACCTTGAGCCGATCGCCTTCCTCCTGGGCCGCTGGGAAGGTGCCGGGGTGGGTGGATACCCGACGATGGAGAGCTTCAACTTCGGCCAGGAGATCGTCTTCGGTCACAACGGCAAGCCCTTCCTGACCTACACCAGCCGCACCTGGTTGCTCGACGCGGCGGGCAACACGGTCCGCCCGCTGGCCACCGAGACCGGCTTCTGGCGCCAGCTGCCCGACCGCCAGCTGGAGGTGTGCCTGACGCATCCGACCGGCATCGTGGAGATCTATCTCGGCGAGGTGGTCTTCAACAAGGTCGAGCTCCACACCGACGTGGTGGCCCGCACCGCCACCGCCAAGGAATACACCGCCGGTCACCGCCTCTACGGCCTGGTCAACGGCAACCTGATGTGGGCCTACGACATGGCGGCCATGGGGCAGCCGCTGCAGTCGCACATCTCCGCCGAGCTCAAGAAGGTGGCCGGCTCCGCGTCTGAGGGGTAATAGCTACGATTTGGCGCATGGATTCCCCTTTTACCCCTGAAGTGGTCGACGCCATCAAGCGGCACATGAACGACGATCATCGCGATGACGCGCTGCTGATCTGCAAGGGCCTCGGCGGGCAGTCCGAGGCCACCAGCGCGACCACGACAGGGGTTGACGCGGAGGCGATCGAGTTCGCCGCCGTGGTCGGCGGTCAGGACGTCGCGGTGCGGGTGCCGTGGAGCGCCACGCTGACCGAGCGCGCCCAGGTCCGCAGGGAAGTGGTCCGCCTCTACCAGGACGCCTGCGCCGCCCTCGGCGTCCCCGCCCGCGGCGAGCACTGACCGCCGGGGCCCGGCGCGGAGGGTGCCGGAAGCGGGGGCACGGAGGCGTCAGGGAGCCGGCGCGGAGGGTCGGGGGCTCAAGGCCGGGAGAACAGGAGTTCGGGCGGGGAGAAAAGGCCCTTGAGAACAGGTGCGGTGAGAACAGGTCCGGTGAGAACAGGTCCGGTGAAAAAGGGAAGAACCCCGGGCCTGCTCCTCCTGCCGTTCAGGAGGGCCAGATGGACCAAAGACGGGGGACCCGTCCGAGACGGGACGGCCCGCCCTCTGGCAGCCCGGGGTTCCGGTGATTGTCGTGGATTCGCCGAACGTCGCCAGACGCCCGGACAGAGTCCGGAGTCGCGGCGTCCTAGCGGACAGCCACCTCGCTAGCCCAACTATGATCAACCATTGTTCGGACCACCTCCTTTCGGCGTGCCCCGAGACTACAAACCCAGGTCGGAGCG
>NZ_JBSFPS010000010.1:0-75923 GCF_053588315.1 Streptosporangium sp. NPDC003464
GGCCACGGGAGGCTCACCGGTCGCCGGCGGCGGGCGCAGCACCGCGGTGGGCGCCTCGATCAGGCCGACCGGCAGCACTCCGTCCGCGTTCCAGGGCGCGTGGCTGATCTGCGCGGAGACGCCGTTGAACTTGGCGGCGGCGTGCGGATGACCGTGGCCGGCCGCGCGGTTGAACCAGGCCGCGGCCGCCCAGTCCTCGTCCTGGCGCTGATGGATCACCGCGAGCTCGTAGGCGGCCTCGGCATGTCCGCACTCGCCGGCCAGCCGGTAGAAGAACATCGCGACGCTTACCTGGGCCGGGGTCGCGCTCTGGTACTCGCGGCCGTAGCGGTAGGCGAGCTCGGCGGCGGCCGCGCACCGGTGCGGATGGTTGAACAGGCCCGGCGCGTCGGCGTGACCGGCGTCGTTGGCCCGGCGCAGCCACTGATGGGCCTCCTCGGGCCAGTCCCGCAGCAGGGCGATGACCGCCAGGCGCATGCAGGCCCGGCCGTCATCGGCGTCGGTCCGCTGCAGCAGCCGGGCACCGGTCCTGCCGTAGATCTCCAGGTGGCGCTGGGTCGGCCCGGACATCGGCGGCGGCGCGCCCGTGGCGGCCTGGGGCCGGGCCGTCCTCCTGCCCGCGGACGGCATGGCGGACGGCGTCGCGTACAGCTCGACCGGCGGCTCGGCATACGGCTCGATTGACGACACGCTCCGCGGCGCGCCGGGCGGCATCGCATACGGCTCGACCGGCGGAATGGTCCGCGGCACGACGGGCGGCCCGGCCTGCGCGGCCGCCTCTGTCCCGGCGGGCGCCGAGCCGGCGGGAGACGGCTGAGGGGTGCGGGCGGCCCGCCACCGGGCGTTCCAGTCCTGGAGGCTGCCCAGCTCCCGGACATCGAGGTGGGTCTGCTCGGCCGCCATATGACAGGCGATCACGAACGAGGCCACCCACGACCAGTCCGGGACCCGTTTCCGCTTGCCGGTCAGGATGTCGTTCGTGGTGCTCTCCGCCAGTTCCCTGCGTCGGCCACCGCCACCATCGACGCGCACCGACAGCCTGCGCAGTTCAGACAGCGTTGGGGAGCCAGCCAGCTCGCACAGCTCGTTGAGCTGCTCGATGAAGGCGCAGCGCGCCGCAACGCGATGTTGTTCAACCATCGCCCCAGCCGGAAATGAGTGATCCACGATCTACATGAGGTAACGGGAGTCATATTCGCATTAACGGATGGTCAAGCGGGCTAGATCGCATATCCCACTTCGTCCGGAATAACGGACAGAAGACCTGGGGTGAGGCGCCGGACGCGGCAGGGCCTGCCCGGATGTTTCCGGATAAGTCCGGATGACATCGGCGAGGAGCCCGGCCGGGGCCGGACGGGATCGGAGGATCCCGGACCCCGTCGGGCGGCACCGGACGCCGGGCCGGTCCCCCGCCATGTGGAAGCGCTCCCGTCCCGCCGGGCGGCCGACCGGCCCGGGGTCGTCCGGAGATGTTTGGAGCGGTGGCGGCGGACCGGCCGCTGCCGCATCGTTGGTGCCTCACCCGACTGCCGACGATGGAGGCGAGAGCCCATGCCGTGCACCGCCGCTGGTCCGCATGCCTTTCTCCGCGCCACCGGCGATCGGCCGGGCCACCCGCCGGCGCCCTGGGTCCACGGCGACGACCAGTTGCTGATCCTCCTGGTGACGACGTGGGCGCTGGCCACCGGGCGGGTCCCGCCCAACCGCCCGGCCGATCAGCTCAGCGAGGCTGAGCTCATCGCGTTCTGGGCAGACGAGCAGACCGCCACCGGCCACCCGCCGGTGCCACCGCAGGAGTGAAACCGATGTTCTCGACGCCCGTGCTCCTTCTCCTCACCGTCACCGTGCTGGTGGCGGCGATCGCCTGCGCGCTCACCCTGGCGGCCGGCGCGCCCTGGCCCACCGCCCTGCTGAGCGCCGGAGCGGCGGGCGGGGCCACCATGGGCATCCTCCCCCGCCTGCTCGACGACCGCCGCGACGGCGACTAGGCGTTCCGTCCGGATCATCGTGCGGAGCGGAGGGGCCCGCCGCCCCGGCCGCCGCGACGCGGGCGGTGACCTCGCCGGCCGGCCGGGACAGCATGCCGCCGGACAGTGCCACGGCGACAGCGCCGCGGGGCCCGGACCGACGGGGGGGGCCGGGGGGGGGGCGCCCCCCACGCCACGGTCTCAGACCCGGAGCGTGAGGACGTGCTCGACCAAGGTGATCAAGGTCGACTTCACGGCGTCGCGGGACCGGGCGTCGGTCCGGACGACGGGGATGTGCGGGGAGATCGTCAGAGCCTCCCGCACCTCCTCCTCACCGTGGATGTGCGAGCCGCCGAAGCCGTTGAGCGCCACCACGAAGGGCAGCCCGGCCTCCTCGAAGTAGTCGATCGCCGGGAAGCTGTCGGCCAGCCGCCGGGTGTCGACCAGCACGATCGCGCCGATCGCGCCCTTCACGAGGTCGTCCCACATGAACCAGAACCGGTGCTGACCCGGCGTACCGAACAGGTACAGGATCAGATCCCGGTCCAGCGAGACCCGACCGAAGTCCATGGCCACCGTGGTGGTCCGCTTGGTCGGGATGTGCGAGAGGTCGTCGACCTCCGCACTGGCCTCCGTCATGACCGCTTCCGTGGTCAACGGCATGATCTCGGAGACCGCGCCGACGAAGGTCGTCTTGCCGACACCGAATCCTCCGGCGACAACGATCTTCGTCGACGTCATTCCGGCGTCAGAGCCTGCGAAGCCCACTGAGCACCCTTTCAAGCAAGTTGAGATCCGGCTTTCCGGCATCCAGTGACGGCTGGTGGATCTGCACCAGGCCCTCGGCCGCCATGTCCGCGATCAGGACCCGGGTCACGCCCAGCGGCATCCGCAGCAGAGCTGAGAGCTCCGCCACCGAGCGCACCTGCTGGGACAGCGAGATGATCGCCTGATACTCCGTGGAGAGCGTGCCCGTATCCACGCTCACGAACGTTGCCGAGGAGACCAGCGCCTCGAGTGCGAGCTGCATCCGAGGGGCGGTCCTTCCCCCGGTCACAGCGTACGGGCGGATCAGACGATCTCGCCCGCTCTTGGCCTGAGACGTGTTCGGGGTTTCCTCCCCCGGACCACGCCAACCTGGTGCGTCCATATCACCTCCCTATCGCTGAGCCGACTGCAGCTCGGCCCGGAGCGCGGGCGTGAGCGCCTGGCCGGCCCGCTCTGCCAGCAGTGTCATCTGGTAGGCCACCAGGCCCATGTCACAGTCCGGCGAGGCCAGTACGGCGAGCGCGGAACCATCGCTGATCGACATGGTCAGCAGGAGACCCCGCTGCATCTCGATCACGGTCTGGGCGACGGGGCCGCCCTCGAACACCCGGGAGGCCCCCTGGGTCAGGCTGATCAGGCCGGCCGTGATCGCGGCGAGCTGGTCGGCGCGGTCCTTCGGAAAGCCCTGGGAGTAGGCCAGTGGAAGACCGTCCGCGGAGACGATCACCGCGTGGGCGACTCCCGGCATCTCCTTGACGAACTCGGTGATCAGCCAATTGAAGCCACGTGCGGCCTGACTGAGTTGGTGGTTCACTGCTTCTCTCCCTCGACGGCGTTGGACCGCTCGTTCATCTCAGCGCGGCCCTGCCGTACGCCTTGCTGGAAACTGGACAGACGACTGCGCACTCGTTCCGCCGAGATCGGGGGCATCGGCGGTGGCGGCGTCGCCGGCGCCGCGGAGGCGGATCCGGGGACGAGGTTCGCCTTGGGCACCCGCTTGGGCAGACCGGCGCCGGTCGTGCCGCCCTCCACGGGCTTCTTGGCCACCTCGGCCGCGGCCCAGCCTTGGTCGGAGGGGGTGCTCCACGGCTGCCTCTCACCGGACTGCATGCTCTGCCTGGGCTTGCGGACCGGCAGCGGCTGGGCGGCCTCCTGGGCCGGCTGCTCCAGCGGCCGGGGCCTGGGCACGGGCCGCTCCGCCTCGGACCCGACCTCGGACCCGGGCTCGGGCTCGGGTTCGAGCTCGGTGGAGGAGCTGCTGCGGAACCAGTCCGATCCCACCGCCGCGAAGATCGGCAGGAAATCCTCCGACTCCGTCGCCGACACCTCGACCGCGGGAAGGTTCTGGGTGTTGTCGGCCGCTTCCTGCGGCGGCGTCCACGGGTCGACCGGCGGCATCTCCGGCCAGGACGGCGGGAACGACGGCTGCGAGGCCGAGGACGGCGGGAACGACGGCTGCGAGGCCGAGGCCGGCGGCTGCGGCGCCCGGGTCGGCGGCGCGGCCGGGGGCGGCGGCGAGACCGACGTGAAGGGCGACGACCACAGGTCCTCCACCGCGGAGGCGGACATCACCGGCGCCGACCAGATGTCGGCCGCCGGAGCCGTGGACGGCGGGGCGGCGGCCGCCGGGGCCGCGGGCGTCCGGTCAGCCGGCCCGCGTGCCGGGGCGGTGCCGAACGGGTCGGGGTTCGGCCCGGCCGCGAACGGGTCGGAGTTGGAGATGCTGCCGAACGACGACAGGGACGACATGCTCTGACCGGCCATGGCCAGCTCCGGCATCCCGGACTGGGCCACCACCTGCACGGGGAGCAGGACGACGGCGCTGAGGCCACCGACCTCCGGACGGCGGAGCTGGACCCGGATGCCGTGGCGCATGGCCAGGCGGCCGACCACGAACAGGCCCATCCGGCGGGAGACCGACAGGTCCACGGCCGGGGGCTCGGCCAGACGGCGGTTGGCCTCGGCCAGCTCCTCGTCGCTCATGCCGATGCCCGCGTCGGTGACCGCCAGGATGATGGCGCCCGTCTCGTTGCCGTTGCTGCTCACCGTGATCTTGGTGTCCTGCGGCGAGAAGAAGATGGCGTTCTCGACCAGCTCGGCGATCAGGTGGACGATGTCGTTGACGGCCGAGCCGATGATCGAGGTGCCGGCCTCCACCCGGAGGGACACCCGCTCGTAGTTCTCGACCTCCGACAGCGAGGCGCGGACGACGTCGCTCAGCGGGACCGGCTCGCTCCAGCGGCGGCTCTGCTCCTGGCCCGCGAGGACCAGGAGGTTCTCGGAGTTACGGCGCATGCGGGTGGCCAGGTGGTCCAGCTTGAAGAGGCTGGCCAGCCGGTTGTCGTCCTGCTCGCCCTGCTCCAGGTCGTCGATGAGGTCGATCTGGCGTTCCACGAGCGACTGGGTGCGCCGGGAGAGGTTGACGAACATCGCGTTGACGTTGTTCCGCAGCCGGGCCTCGTCGCCCGCCAGCCGGATGGCCTCGCGGTGGACCTCGTCGAAGGCCCGGGCCACTTCCCCGATCTCGTCGCGGGAGAGCACCCCGATGGAGGGCACCTCGACGTTGGGCGCGAGGTCCCCGGACTCCCGCAGCACGCGGACGGTCTCGGGCAGCCGGGTGTCGGCCACTTCGAGCGCCTCGCTGCGCAGCCTGCGCAGCGGCCGGACGAGCGTGCCGGCCACCCAGGCGGTGATCAGCAGGATCAGGATCAGCAGGACGAGGATCGCGGCACCGGAGATGATGGCGCTGCGCTGCTCGTTGCTCTCCATCTCCTGGCTGCGGGCGACGACCGCGGCGGACAGGCCGCGCTCGACGGTCCGCATGCCGTCCACCGTCGCCGAGGAGGTGATGTACCAGTTGTTGATCCCCCGGATCCCCATGGGGGGCAGGGGGAGGAACTCTCGCATGCGGGACATGACCAGGGCGCGCGTGGCGTCGGCCCGGTCGATCCGCTGGCCGCTGACCGCTTCCCGGAAGCGCTTGATGTCGTTCGGGGAGGCGGTCGCCTGGAAGGCGGACAGCTCGCTGAGCTGGCTCTTGTAGGCGCCCAGGAACTCGGCGGGGTCGTCGAAGTCGAACTTGCGCTCCTGCAGGCCGACGAGGAGGATGCCGCGCTGCCTGGCGACCTGCTCCTTGGCCCGGCTCAGCGCGCCCAGCGCGAGCGCGTCACCGATGAGACGCTCGTCACCGCCGCTGCGACCGAGGTCGTCGTGGAGGGTGATGAAGTCGGCGATCATCCGCGAGTAGATGCTGAGGGCCGCACGCGGGAGCACCCCCTGCTCCATGGGCCTGCGCAGACCGGGCAGACCCTTCAGCCAGCGGTTCACCTGGGAGGTCTCGATGACGACCCGGGCCGCCTCCCCGCGGTCGAGGCCCTCGATCGACTTCTGCACCTGCGCGCTGACCTGGTCGACCACTTCACGCTGCTGCTTGACCTTGGTGAGCCGGGCGGGACGGCGCCTGTCGGCGATGTACCAGGCGGTGAGGTCACGTTCCTCGGCCATCTCGTGGGAGAGCGTGCCGAGCTGCTCGACGAGCGAGGCGATCTCGCTCATCCTGCGATACTCGCCGGCGCTGGCCAGCGAGCTGGTGAGCTGGAGTCCGGTCAGCGCCACAGCTGCCGCGGTCGGGAGCAGGATCAGCGCGACCAGTCGGGGACGCACGCGCCAGTTCGACGGCAGTAGTCGGCTGCCCACCCCTGACGCGCGGTGGCTCCGGCGGTCTTGTGTCATCACTGGCCTACGTAACCCCTCGCCGGGTGCGGATGCGGCGAAAGCAATTTGAGCACATCCTTTATGTCACTTCGAATGGAGTAAGTGTCGACAAATCCCCACAAAAGGGATATACGGCTCAGAATTTCAGGCCGGCCGGAAGGAGTCTCGCGCCTCGGGAGCCTGGTGTTTGATCATCAGATGACGCGTCACGGAGTACTCCTGGACCGCCTCCTGGCTCATGTCCTTGCCGAATCCACTGCCCTTGACCCCACCGTGCGGCGCCTCGGAGGCGATCGGCAGATGGTCGTTGACCCAGGTCACGCCCACGTCGAGGCGGTGCGAGACGCGCAGCGCCCGGGCCACGTCGCTGGACCAGACCGAGGAGGCCAGGCCGTAGGGGGTGTCGTTGGCCAGCCGTACCGCCTCGTCCTCACCGTCGAACGGCAGAGCCACCAACACCGGCCCGAAAAGCTCACCCTGAACGATCTCGCTGTCCTGGCGGGCGCCGGAGATCAGCGTGGGCGGGTAGTGGAAGCCGGGGCCGTCCAGGGGGGCGCCGCCGCACAGGAGCGAGGCGCCCGCGGCGACGGCGCGCTCGACGAACCCGTGCACGCGGGCCCGGTGCCCGGCGGAGATCAGCGGACCGATGTCGGTCGCCCCGTCCCAGGGGTCCCCCGCCTTGATCTTCGCCAGAGTCTCGCGCAGCGCCTCGACCGCCTCGCCGTACACCTCCCGGGCGATGTAGACGCGGGTCGCGGCCGTGCAGTCCTGGCCGGTGTTGTAAGTGGCGCCCATGGCCACTCCCCTGGCCATCTCGGCCAGGTCCGCGTCGCCGAACACCAGCGCCGGCGCCTTGCCGCCGAGCTCCAGGTGGACCCGCTTCAGCGACCCCGCGGCCCCGCGCATGACGGCGCGGCCGGTCTCGGTGGAGCCGGTCACGCTCACCATGTCCACACCCGGATCGGTGACCAGAGCCTCACCCACCTCGGCGTCGCCGAGGACGACCTGGAGCAGGCCCTCGGGCGCCCCCGCCCCGGCGAACAGCTCGGCCAGCCGGAGCGTGGTGCCCGGCGTCTGCGGGGCGGGCTTGATGACCACCGCGTTGCCCGCGGCGAGGGCGGGGCCGATCTTCCAGATGGCCATCACGAGCGGGAAGTTCCACGGGGCGATCGACCCGACGACCCCGACCGGGCGGCGGACCAGCACCGAGGTGTAGCCGGAGCTGAGCACGCCGGCCCCGGTGCCCTCCAGCGAGCGGGCCGCCCCGGCGAAGAAGCGGAGGTTGTCGGCCGCGAACGGCAGCTCGCCGTCGCGGAACACCGCCGCCGGCTTGCCGGTCTCGGCGACCTCCAGCCGGGTCAGCTCCTCGGCGTCGGCCTCGACGAGGTCGGCGAAGCGCAGCATCACCTTGGCCCGCTCGGCCGGGGTGGCCCTGCTCCATTCCTCATACGCCGCGCGCGCCCGCCGTACGGCGGCCGCGACCTCGGGGACCGGGGTGTCGGCCACCTCCCTGAGGAGCTGGCCGTCTGCCGGGTTGATCAACTTGCCCATGGAACTTCCCTCGTAATGGTGGTGCTCAGAGCTTTCAGGCGCCGGCCTGCTCGATCAGGTCGGCGGCCTTGCGCAGGCCGTCGCGGCGGCGGATCTCCTCACCGGCCGCCGCCAGGCGCTCGCGGAGCTCGCCGTCGCCGAGCAGCCTGTCCAGGGCGCCGGTCAGCTCCTCGTCGGTGAAGGTGTAGGTGCCCAGGCGGACGCCGTAGCCGAGCTCGTGGATCCGCTGCGCGTTGTCGTACTGGTCCCAGAACAGGGGCAGCAGGATCATCGGCTTGCCGAAGTGCAGCGCCTCGGTGGTGGTGTTGTTGCCGCCGTGCGTGATGACCAGGTCCGCCATGGGGATGATCTTCGTCTGCGGGACGAACTCGGCACCCCACATGTTGTCGGCGAGCTTGATCTCCTCGTGCAGCGGGCCCTTGGAGACGATGAAGCGGTGGGGGGTGGTGCCCAGCACGTCGATGACCCGCTGCATCAGCGCGACGTCCGCCGAGCCGAGCGAGCCGAGCGAGAAGTAGACCAGCGCGCCGTCCCGCCCGGCCAGCGACGCGGGCAGCTCGAAGCCGCCGTCGGTCTCGCGGACCGAGGAGTCCAGGCGGTGCCAGGACTCGCCCAGCGGCCGGGCGTCGGTGTAGTCGGCGATCTCCGGGAAGACGTAGAGGTTCAGGTCGCCCTCGTGGATGAAGTCCAGCTCCGGCAGCGGCCGGGCGCCCTGGGCGACGACCCACTCGTTGAAGGCGGTCCAGAGCTCGCGGTGGGTCCGATCGTACTCGGCGCGGAAGGGCTCCCACTCGGACCGGTCGTCGGCCGGCAGGCCGGAGAAGACCGGCGCGACGCCCTCGCCACGCACCTCCAGCGGGTTGCAGGAGACGATGCGGACGAACGGCTTGCCGGCCGTGAGCAGTGCCGGGAAGGTGATGACGTTGTCCTCGACGATCACATCCGGCTGGACCCGCTCGATAATCGCCTTCAGCTGAGGCTCGCAGTACTTCACGCCGTCGACGAGCGCCTCCCAGATCGGCTTGGTCACCGTCTCAAGCTGATCCGAGGTCGACTTGCGATATTCCGGCGCGGTGTCCCGGATGAAGTCCTTCCAGAACTGCCCCGGGTCCTGCTCCTCTTCCGACGGCGGCGCGAGATCGACCAGGTCCTCCTCGAATCCGAGAGCCTCCAATTTGCCCTTCCAGGAGGCTTCAGCTGCGAAGACGACCCGGTGGCCGCGCTTGCGAAGAATGTCGCCGATGCCGATGCAGTTGTTCGTCGGCCCGTAGGCGCTCTCCGGCATGAACAGGATCGTGAGAGACATCATGCCTCCAAGTGAGAGGAAATTCTGGCTTTGAAGAATGGTTCAATTCTTAGAGCTAGCTAAACCGCCGGAAAACGGTCACTATGGACCCCGGCACAGAGCGTGGTTTTCAACGAGTGGGGGATTATGACGCGCAAGAGCCGGGCGGATCGTCGCCTGGATCTCATTGCAGCCGCACACCGGGCGATCATCCGGCACGGCACTGAGGGAGTGCACCTCAACCACGTCGCCGAGGAGGCCGGTCTGACCTCCGGAGCGGTTCTCTACCACTACCCCAACTTGAGCGAGCTGCTGGTGGACGCCCATCACGCCGGGATGGAACGTTTCTATGAGCAGCGTCTCAAGCGGATCAGCGGCATGCGCGACCCCGCCGACAAGCTCATCGTCGTCGTCCGCTCGGGCCTGCCGCACGGACCGGACGACCCGGACGTGCGGCTGCTCAACGAGCTCGGCGGGGCCGCCGCCCGCAACAGGATGTACGCCCTGCTGCTCACCACGCTCTACGACCGCCAGGTCTCCATGTATCAGAGCGTCCTGGAGACCGGGGCCGCCCTGGGGACCTTCACGCTGTCCGGCGACTCCCTCGTCATCGCGCGCAACCTCGTCGCGCTCGAAGATGCGTACGGTTACCGCATAACGGCCCGCCACCCGGTGATCGGCCCGCAGGAGGCGGCGGAACTGATCCTTTCCTACGCCAGGACCGTCACGAACAACCCGCTCAAGACGTCTCATTGAGGGATCAGCACCCCATCCTCGGCCGCCCAGGTGAGGGCGACCGAGGAGCCCGCCTGGACCTGGGTGGCCCCTTGCGTGGCCACCAGGACCGGCGTCGGGCGACCGTCCACCTGGACCGAGACGTGTGAGATGCCGCCGTAGAAGCTGACGTCCGCGACCTTCCCCCGCAGCACGCCCTCCCCCGCCACCGGGCTCACGGCCGCCTCGGCGCCTCCAGAGCCCTCGACGCCTTCAGAGTCTTCAGCGCCTTCAGAGTCTTCAGCGTCCGCGTCCGCCGCGTCCTCAGCGCTCTCAACGCCTCCAGCGTCCTCGGCGGCCTCAGCGTCCTTGACGTCCTCAGCGCTCTCAACATCTTCAGCATCCGCCGCGCCCTCAGCACTCTCAACGCCTTCAGCGTCCGCCGCTTCCTGGGTGCCTTCCGCGTCTTCGGCGGCCTCGGTGTCCTCAGCAGTCTCAGCGTCCGCGTCCTTGACGTCCTCGGCGCCCTCAGCACTCTCAGCGCTCTCGTCACCCGCCGCGTCCTGGGTGCCCTCCGCGTCTTCGGTGTCGTCGGCGCCCTCAGCAGTCTCAGCGTCCGCGTCCTTGACGTCCTCAGCGCTCTCAACGCCTCCAGCGTCCGCCGCGTCCTCGATGCTCTCGGCGCTCTCGTCACCCGCCGCGTCCTGGGTGCCCTCCGCGTCTTCGGCGGCTTCGGCGCGCTCGGCGCCTTCTGCACCCTCGGTGCCTTCGGCGTCTTCGGTGTCGTCGGCGCTCTCGGCCCCGTCCGCCGTCTCTTCGACGCTCTCACCCTCCGGTGTCGCGTCCTCGGCGGCTGTGTCCTCGGTGACCGCGTCCTCGGCGGCTGTGTCCTCGGTGACCGCGTCCTCGGCGGCTGTGTCCTCGGCCGTCTCGTCCTCGGTGTCCGCCGGGGTCCAGCTGACCAGCCTGAGCCGCTCGGGCCGTACGGCGAGCAGCGCCGGCGCGCCCTCCTCCAGGTCGGACAGGCCGGGCAGGACGCCGAGCGCGTCGCTGGACAGGCCGTCCGCGCACGCCTTGCCCTCGAAGAGGTTGTTGGCGCCCACGAAGTCGGCGACGAACGGCGTGCGGGGCCGCTCGTACAGCGTCACCGGCGCGTCCACCTGCTCCACCTTGCCCGCGCTGAAGACCGCGATCCGGTCGGCCAGCGACATGGCCTCCTCCTGGTCGTGGGTGACCACGACGAAGGTGATGCCGACCTCGTGCTGGAGCCGCTTGAGCTCAAGCTGCATCTCGGCGCGGACCTTCTTGTCCAGCGCGGACAGCGGCTCGTCCAGCAGCAGCAGCCGCGGCCGCTTCACGATCGCGCGGGCCAGCGCGACACGCTGCCGCTGGCCGCCGGAGAGCTGCTGCGGTCTGCGCTTGGCCATCGCGCTCAGGCCGACCTTCTCCAGGACCTCCTCCACCCGCTCGCGGATCTCGGCCTTGGGCAGCTTCTCCCGCTCCAGGCCGTAGGCGATGTTCTTGGCCACGCTCATGTGCGGGAACAGCGCGTAGGACTGGAACATGAGGTTGACCGGGCGGCGGTGCGCGGCCTGGCTGAGCAGGTCGGCGCCGTCGAGCGTGACGGTGCCCGAGTCGGGGGACTCGAAGCCCGCCAGGATCCGCAGGAGCGTGGTCTTGCCGCAGCCGCTGGGCCCCAGCAGCGCGAAGAACTCCCCCTGCCGGATCTCCAGGGAGATCTCCGACAGCGCCGTGACGTCGCCGAACCGGCGGCTGACACCTGTGATCTGCAGCATTAGGACAGCGACTCCGTCAGTCGGGTCATCCGCTGGGCCACGATCACCACGGTGAAGCTCACGGCCAGCAGCAGGGTCGCCAGCGCGTTGATCTCCGGGGTGACCCCGAAGCGGACCATTGAGTAGATGACGATGGGCAAGGTGGGGGTGGTCGGCGCCGCGGTGAAGAAGGCGATCACGAACTCGTCGATGGAGAGCGTGAACGCCAGCAGGGCCCCCGCCGCGATGCCGGGCATGAGCTGGGGCAGCGTGACGCGGACGAACGTCGTCAGCGGCGTCGCGCCGAGGTCCCTGGACGCCTCCTCCAGGGAGGTGTCGGCGTGGGTGAGCCTGGTGCGGACCACCGCGGTCACGAAGGCCATGCCGAACACCGTGTGGGCCAGCAGCACCGAGTGCAGGCCGAGGGTCATCTTGATCATGGCGTAGAGCACCAGCAGGCCGATGGCCAGCACCAGGTCGGGCAGTACGGCCGGCAGCACGCCGAGCCCGTCCAGCAGCCGCGACCTGGTGTGACGGGCCAGGCCCACCGCCAGCAGGGTGCCGAGCACGGTGGCGAGCGCCGTGGACCCGGCGGCCACGATCAGGGTGTTGACCAGGCCCTCACGGACGGTCTCGTTCCCGGCGAGCTTGCCGTACCACTTCAGGCTCAGGCCCTCGAAGGTGTAGGGCGACTTGCCGGCGTTGAACGACATGACGACGAGCACCACGATGGGCGCGTACAGGAATATGTAGGTCACCCAGAAAGGGACGTACAGCAGACGCGGTCTACGCACGGCGGGAACTCCAGGCCTGCAGGAGCAGCAGGACGATCAGGACGGCGAGGAGGGCGAGCGTGAGGGCGGAGCCGAACGGCCAGTCGCGCGCCTTGAGGAACTGGTCCCGGATCAGGTTCCCGACCATGATCGAGCGGCCCCCGCCGAGCAGCTCGGGGATGACGAAGTTGCCGAAGCTCGGCACGAAGACGAACATGCACCCGGTGACCACGCCCGGCAGGGTCAGCGGCAGCGTCACCGAGGCGAAGGTGCGGGCCGGCCTGGCGCCGAGGTTGGCCGAGGCCTCGCGGAGCTGCGGGTCCAGCTTCTCGATCGCCGCGTAGAGCGGGAGCACCATGAGCGGCAGGTAGGAGTAGATGAGGCCGGTGACGATCGTGCCCTGGTTGTACAGGAACTCGAACGGGCCCAGGCCGAGCTTGCCCAGCGCGGTGTTGACCAGCCCGGGGCCGCTGAGGAGAACGATCCAGGCGTAGATGCGGACCAGGAAGTTCGTCCAGAAGGGCAGCACGATCGCGACCAGCGCGACCGTCTTCCACTTCGCGGGGAGCTGGGCGATCACGTAGGCCGTGGGGTAGCCGACCAGCAGGGCGATCACCGTGGCGGCCGTGGCCAGCTTCAGCGAGTCGAGCACGACGTCGAGGTAGATCGGATCGAGCAGCCGGGTGAAGTTCTCCCCGGTCAGCTCGTAGATGACGCCGCCGAAACGTCCCCTGCGGAAGAACGCGTAGCTGATCACCAGCGCCAGCGGGATCAGCATGAGGATGATCAGATAGGTCAGGCCAGGGCTGAGGAAGATCAGCCTTCCGAGCACACGCGACCGGCGCGACCGCGACTTCGCGGTCGCGCCGGAGACGGTAGAGCTTGTCACTTCGCTGCCTGAACCTCGGTGGCCAGACGGGTGAACTTGGTGGAGTCCTCGCCCAGGTCGATGATCGACTCACCGGCCAGCAGCTGCGACGGGGTCATCTGGAGCGGCGCGTTCTTCTCCACGAGGTCCTTGGGCAGCTTGTCCATGGCGGCCTTGTTCGGGACCTTGTAGAGGATGTTCTCCGCGGCCCAGCCGTGGATCTCCGGGTCCAGGATGAAGTTGATGAACGCGTGCGCGGCTTCCTTGTTCTTGGAGCCCTTCAGCACGACCATCGTGTCCACCCAGAGGTCGCTGCCCTCCTTCGGCACCACGAACTTGATGTTCTTCTCGCTGGTCGGGCACCAGCCGTCCCACGCCTCGGCCATCACGGCCTCGCCGCTCGTGAGGCGCTTGCCGAAGTCGACGTCGTCGTAGCGGAGCAGGTTGGGCTTGGCCTCCAGCAGCTTCGCCTTGACCTTGGCCAGGTCCTCGTCGCTCTTGGTGTTGACCGACAGGCCGAGCGCCTTGACGGCGGGCAGGGCCAGCCAGCGCTCGGTGGTCATCATGGTGACCTTCTTCTTGGCCTCGTCCGGCGGGTTGAGGATGTCGTTCCAGCTCGTCGGCTCGGTCTTCACCAGGTCGCTGCGGTAGCAGATGCCGGTGGTGCCCCAGGTGTAGGGGACGGAGAAGACGTTGCCCTTGTCGTAGGAGAGCTCCTTGGCCTCGGGGTAGAGGTTGGCCAGGTTGGGGATGAGCTCGGGGTGGATCGGCTCCAGCAGGCCGGCCTCGTTGAGGGCCTGGGCATACTGGCCGGAGACGAAGGCCACGTCGAGGCCGGTGTCGGCGCCGGCGGTCAGCTTGCCCATGATGATCTCGTTGGTGTCGTGCAGCGTGACCTTGAGATCGGTCTTGAGTTTGTCCTTGACCCTCTTGGGAAGGTCTTCAGGGGTGTAGCCCGGCCAGACCGAAATGGTGATGCTCTGCTTGGACAGGTCCATGTTCGGGTCGAGCTGGGCGGACGAGGCGCTCGCGGCGGGCGCGGCGGCACTGTCCGTGGACCCTCCGCCGCAGGCCGAGACGGCGAGAGCGAGACCGGCGACCAGGGCGGCGGCCGGAAGACGACGGGTGTACCGGGCACGGGACACGACCGCTACTCCTTCAAATTTCAAGTGTAATTAGGGTAGACCGGCCGTTACGGACACGGCAGACCAAAGCAGGAGTGTTGCAGCCAAGAATAACTTGGGCAAGACTTTGCCGGACATCACCCCAGGGAAGTTTGGTCTGTCTGTTGAATCCGCCTTCAATATGGGATCAGCTCGACACCGTGCCCCGCGCCGGCGACGGGCGGAGTAGCGCGCTGATCGCCGCTCTGAGCTGCGATGTCTCCACACCGTTCACCGTCCGTCGATTCCACCCGCTACCCGGTCCGGCGACACCAGGTTTTTCAACCGATGTTCAACTGTTACCGGTCGACGGCCCCTCTGGGACCCCCGAACGGGGCTTCGACGTGGACCAGACCAACCACTCGGTGGTCGTCGGCGAGAGCGTGGTCGTCAAATGGCTCACCCCGCCGGCTCCGCTCCCCCAGCCGACCCCGGACATGTTCGCCCACCTGACCTCGGTCGGCTTCACCGCCACCGCCACGCCGTACGCCGCCGTGTCCCGCCGCGGCGACGACGGCGGTGAGCTGCTGCTCGCCCTGGTCACCGCCTATCTGCCCGATGCCCGGGACGGCTGGGAGTGGTGCGTGGACGAGGCCGTCGCCGGCGGCACGGACTTCGCCGCCGACCTGGGCGCGCTGGCCGCCGACCTGCACGCCGCGATGGCCACCCCGTCGACGACCTTCCCCGACCCCGTACGGCACGAGCCCGCCGCCCCGCGGGAGGGGACGGGCGCCTGGTCGGCCCGTGCCGGGCAGGCCCTGGAGGAGGCGCTCGCGCTGACCGACGGCGAGGACGGCGAGTGGCTCGCGGCGCACGCCGACGCCCTCCGCGCCGAGCTCGCCCCCCTGGCCTGGGCGGACGCCACCCCGCTGATCCGCATCCACGGCGACCTGCACGTGGGGCAGATGCTCCGCTGGCGGGACGGCTACGCGGTGATCGACTTCGACGGCAACCCGACGGTCACCGGCGCCGACCCCTACCAGCCCGCCGCCCGCGACCTCGCCCAGCTGATCACCAGCCTCGAACACGTCGGGCAGGTCGCCGTCAGGCGCCGCGACGCCCACCCGCTGGTGATCTCCGCGTGGGCCACCGCCGCCCGCGCCGCCCTGGAGTCCGCCTACCTCGCCCGCCTCGCCGGACGCGGCCACGCCACCCTGCTGGACCGTTCCCTGCTGCGCCCGTTCGAGATCGAGCAGGAGTGCAGGGAGCTCATCTACGCCGCCCGCCACCTGCCCCGCTGGCGCTACGCCCCCATGGGCGTCCTGCGGTCCTGGTATCCGTGACCGCCTGGCACCACCCGTGACCGGCCCCGCCCTCCGGCGGCCGTGACCGCTCCCGCCCTCCGGGGCCGGACCCGGTACCGCCCCGGAGCGGAGCCGTGCCGCCGACTGAACCCAAGGCCGGTCCCCGTGCCGCCGACTGAACCCAAGGAGAGAATGTGAACCCCGAGCTGTACCTCGCCGATCTGGAGGCCAAGCCCGCCGCGCTGGCCGGTCTGGCGAGCGCCCTGGAGGCCGGCGACCCGTTCGACGGGATCCCGGCCGGGATCCGGCGGGTGGTCTTCCTCGGCATGGGCAGCTCCCGGTACGCCGCCGGGGTCGCCGCGCTGCGCCTGCGGGCGGCGGGCGTCGACGCGGTGGCCGAGTACGCCTCGGCCTCCGTCTCCTACCCGCCGGGTCCGGACACCCTGGCCGTCGCCGTCTCCGCCACCGGTGGCAGCCGGGAGACCCTCGACGCGGTCGCCCGCCACCGGGGCCGGTCCTACGTGCTGGCGCTGACCAACCGGTCCGGCTCGGCGATCACCGAGGGCGCCGACCTGGTGGTGCCGATGGCGGCGGGCGAGGAGCGCGGCGGCGTGTCCTGCCGGACCTTCCAGCACACCCTCGGCCTGCTCCTGGCCCTGCAGAACCGCCTCACCGCCCCGGGCCGCGCCACCTCCGCCGGCTCCGGCACCGCCCTGGACGTACCCGGCCTGCTCCGACGCTCGGCCGAGGCCACCGCCGACCTGCTGGAGCGCCGGGGCAGGTGGCTGGACCCGGCGATGACCCTGCTCGACGGCCCGGCCGGGGTCTACACGATCGCCCCCGCCGAGCGCCTGTCCTCGGCCGAGCAGTCCGCCCTGATGTTCCGTGAGGGCCCCCGCCGCGCCGCCGACGCCTGCGAGACCGGCGACTGGTCCCACGTGGACGTCTACCTGACCAAGACTCTCGACTACCGCGCCATCCTGTTCCCCGGCTCCCGCTACGACGACCAGGCCATGGACTGGATCCGTCAGCGCGGCTCCACCGTGCTCACCGTCGGCGGCGAGCACCCCGACGCCAGGGCCGCCGTCCGCTATTTCCACGACGACGACCCCGACGTCGCACTGCTCACCGAGACCCTGGTGGCCGAGCTCGTCGCCGCCCACTGGTGGCTGGCCCAGCACTGAGCGCGCTCACAGGCGGTGCAGCCCGCTGAGGACGCGTTCCAGCAGTTGGAGGCCGGGACCGTCCTTGTCGATCCGGGGATGGTGGACCCGGACCAGGCCCTCGGCCTCCATGTCCGCGACCAGGACGCGGGCCACGCCGAGGGGGATGCCGAGGAGGGCGGAGATCTCGGCGACGGAGCGGATCTGCCGGCAGAGCTCGCTGATGTCGCGGTATTCGCGGATGTAGGACAGGCCGAGCTGGGCGGAGGTGGCGGAGGAGACCAGGGCCTCCATGGCGAGCTGGGTCCGCGGGGCGGTCCGGCCGCCGGTGACGGCGTACATCCGGACCAGCGAGCTCTCCTCCTCGGGCGGCTCGCCGTACGGCGACGGCCCGTAACCGGAGGGCTCCCCGTACGGCGGGCCGTACCCGGGCGGCGCCCCCTGCGGCGCCCCATGGCCGGGCGGCCCGCCGTACCGGGGTGGCTCTCCCATCGGGGGACCGTAGCCGGGCGGCTGCCCGCCGTACCGAGGGGGCTCCTCACCCGGCGCCCCGTGGCCGGGCGGCCCGCCGTACCGTAGGGGCTCCCCCGTCGGGGGACCGTAGCCCGGCGGCTGCCCGCCGTACCATGAAGGCTCATCCTGCGGCGGCCCGCCGTACCGGGGTGGTTCCCCTCGCGGTGGGCCGTAGTCGGGGGATCCGCCCGGCGCCGGGCCGTAGCCGTCTCCCGGTCCTGGTCCCGCTCCCTGTCCGCTCTCCTGGTATCCGCCCCACATGGCTCAGCCCTCTCGGTCCGGGAGCTCGTTGCGGGCCTTGCGCACGCCCTCCTGGAAACTCGACATCCGGCTGCGGACCCGCTCCGCCGAGACGGGGGCGGCCGGGGGCGGCTGGACCGGGTCGGGCGGCGGATTCACCGAGCCCGGCACCAGGTTCGCCTTGGGGGTCCGTTTGGGCAGGCCAGAGGTGGTCATCCCGCCGAGCGTGGGAGCGCTCGCGGCCTGGGCGGCCTGCCAGCCGGTGTCGGCGGGGGACGACCAGGCGGCGGGCTCGGCGGGGGCGGGGGCGGAGGCGCCGGGCTCACCTAGCTCACCGGACTCACCGGGCCCGTCCGGCTGCCCGCCGCCGCCGCCGGCGGAGGCGGGGGCGGGGGCGGGGGCGCCGACGCGGAACCAGCCCGACTCCACCGAGGCGAAGATCGGCAGGAAGTCCTCGTCGGAGTCCAGAGCCGAGATCTCCACCTTGGGCAGCGGCCCGGTGGCGTCCGCCTCCGCCGGGCCCGGACGGTGATCGGGCAGGCCGGGCGGGGGCGGGAACCGTCCCTCCTCCCCCGCCGGAGGGCGCGGCCGCTCCGCCGGAGGGCTCCACACGTTCGGGCCGGTCGCCCACCGGGACCTGGTCTGCGGCGGCACGGCCGTCTCCTGCGGGACGGGCGCCGCCAGAAGGGGCACGGCGGCGGGCGAGGCCCCCGTCCGGGCGGGCACGGCACCCGGGACGGGCGGGAACGTCGGGCCCGCCGCGGTCTCGGGCACCCCGGGAAAAGGAGTGTCGGGCCTCGCGGGGAACGGGGAGTCCGGTGGCGCGGCCGGCTGGAGCGCCCCGGGAGGCCGGGGCGGTCCGGCGGGCTGGGACAGGCCGGGCAGGGCGGCGAAGAGCGTCTCGGGGAGGAGGACCATGGCGGTCATGCCGGTGTCCTGGGGGCGGAGCTGGACCCGGATGCCGTGTTTGAGCGCGAGGCGGCCGACCACGAACAGACCCATGCGGCGGGCCACGGAGGCATCGGCCGTCTGGGGGTTGGCCAGGCGCCAGTTCGCCTGGGAGAGCTCCTCGTGCGTCATGCCGATGCCCTGGTCGGTCACCGAGACCATCACGCCGCCCCCGTCGATCCGGCTGCTGGAGACCACGACCTTGCTCGCCCCCGGCGAGAACGAGACCGCGTTCTCCACCAGCTCGGCGAGCAGGTGCACCACGTCGCTCACCGCGGGACCCGTTATGGCGACCTCGGACTGGACCCGGGTCACCACCCGGTCATAGTTCTCCACCTCCGACAGCGAGGCGCGCACGACGTCCATCAGCTCGACCGGCTGCCGCCAGCGCCGCGCCACCTCCTGTCCGGCGAGGACGAGCAGGTTCTCGCTGTTGCGGCGCATGCGGGTGGCGAGGTGGTCCAGCTTGAACAGGTCGGCCAGGCGCTGGTCGTCGCGTTCGCCGCGCTCCAGCCGCTCGACCAGGGTGAGCTGGCGTTCCACGAGCGTCTGGCTCCGGCGGGAGAGGTTGACGAACATCGCGTTGACCGTGTTGCGCAGCTTGGCCTCGTCGCCGGCCAGCCGTACGGCCTCCCGGTGGACCTCGTCGAACGCCCGGGCGACCTCGCCGATCTCGTCGCGGGAGATGACCCCGATCGGCGGCACCTCGGCGGCGGTCCCGTCGTCGCCCACCTCGCGGACCCGCTGGACGTAGGCGGGCAGCCGTTCCCCGGCCACCTCCAGGGCCTCCCGGCGCAGCCGCCGCAACGGCCTGACCAGCGAACGCGCCACCCCCGTGGTGATCAGCAGCACGACCAGCAGCAGTCCGGCGACCGATCCGGCGACCAGCAGGGCACGGCTCTGCTCGGCGTCGCCGAGCTCCTGGCTGCGGGTGACGATGTCCTGGGCGTGCCGCTGCTCGACCTGTCGCATCCGGTCGATCGTGACCGTCGCCGCGTCGTACCACTGCCTGGCGTCGTCGCGCTCGGCCAGGTCCAGCCCCTTCAGCGAGGCCCCGGAGGCCGCGCGGAGCAGGACCAGCTCCCGGAGGAACTCGGCCTGGTCGGCGGTCCGGCCGTTGACGGTCTCGTCGAAGAGCCGGCGCTGCCCGCTGCCGGCCTCGGCGGCGAAGGTCTTGCGCTCGTTGCGCTCGGAGGAGAGCGCGCCGAGGAACTTCTCCATCTGCTCCTGCTCGAACCGGCCGGCGACCAGCACCACCGCCAGCAGCCCCCGCTGGAGCGAGGCGGCCTCCTTGGCGCGGGCGAGCGCGTCCAGGGTCAGCGCCTGGCCGTACAGCACGTCGTCGGCGCTCCCCTTGCCGAGCTCGTCGTGGAGGGAGAGCAGGTCGGCGATCACCAGGGAGTAGGCGTCGATGGCGGCGTCGGGCAGCAGCGCCGACTTCAGGGCCTGCTCCCGCAGCGGCCCGAGGTCGTCCAGCCGGGTGATCACGGTCTCGACCTCGTCCCTCGTCCGGCCGCTCACCGCCTTCCTGAGCAGGGTGCCGCTGTCGCGGACGTGCGCCACGGCGGCGTCCACCGCCTCCATCTGCCTGCCCACGCCCTCCGCCTCGCGCTCGGGGCGGCCGAGGGCGATGAACCAGGCCGTGCGGTCGCGCTCCTCGGCCAGCTCGTGGGTGAGCGCGCCGATGTGGTCGGAGAGCCTGGCCAGATCGTTGACCTGCTGGTAGTCGGCGGCGGCCCGCATGGAGGCGAAGACCTGGACCCCGCCGAGCAGCACCGCCGCCGCGGTGGGGACCAGGATGAGCGCGACCAGCCTGGAGCGCACCCTCCAGTTCCGCAGGCGGAGCCCGCTCCCCGCACCCTGGATGTTGTGTGTACTCACCGACGCTGCCTCTCGGTGGACGAACCCGCTGGCCGAATTTCCCTTGGTTCCCGGTAATTCGAGCACATCTCTACCGGTGGGGCCAATCGAACACAGCTCCACAAATGATTACTTATGAGGCAGCAGGGATAAGATCTGGAGCTCCAGTTAAGGCTGGAACCCTTATTACGGACATCCATATAACCTTATTAAGTATTTCTCGTGCCCGTATGGCCGTTTGCACCGTTCCAGAAAGGAGAACGGGTATAAGCGCGGCGGCCTCCAAAAGATCACATGATTGTGATTCACGATATTTCCCCCATATGTTGACTCCTTACATCCGGAGGCTCGCCGGATCCGGGCGCCGAGCTTTGGAGGAGACAGTGGCCCCATCCGACGGTGCCGCGATCGAGGTCCGCGGGCTGTGGAAGATCTTCGGCCCCCGGGCCGAGCGCGTTCTCGACGGCCCCGACGCGCGGCTCGACCCGGCCGCGCTCCGGGAGAAGACCGGCTGCGTCGCCGCCGTCAGGGACGTCGGCTTCGCGGTACGGCCCGGCGAGGTGTTCGTCGTGATGGGCCTGTCCGGGAGCGGCAAGTCCACCCTGGTCCGCTGCCTGACCCGGCTGATCGAGCCGACCGCCGGGGAGATCTCGATCGCCGGCCAGGACGTGCGCGCCGCCTCCCCGGCCCAGCTCAGGGACCTGCGCAGGCACCGGGTCAGCATGGTCTTCCAGCACTTCGGCCTCCTGCCCCACCGCAGGGTCCTCGACAACGTCGCCTACGGGCTGGAGGTCCAGGGCGTCCCCCGGGCGCGACGGCACCGGCGGGCCCGGGAGATCCTCTCCCTGGTCGGCCTGGACGGCTCCGCCGACGCCCGCCCCGACCAGCTCTCCGGCGGCATGCAGCAACGGGTCGGCCTGGCCCGGGCACTGGCCGTGGACCCCGAGGTGCTGCTGTTCGACGAGCCGTTCAGCGCGCTGGACCCGCTGATCCGCCGGGACATGCAGGCGGAGGTCATCCGCCTGCACCGCGAGGTCGGCAAGACCATGGTGTTCATCACCCACGACCTGTCGGAGGCGCTCAAGCTCGGCGAGCGCATCGCGATCATGAGGGCGGGCGCGATCGTCCAGCTCGGCACCGCCGAGGAGCTGGTCGGCGCACCCGCCGACGGCTACGTGGCCGACTTCGTCCGGGACGTGCCCAGGAGCGAGGTGCTCTCGCTGCGCTGGATCTGCCGCCCCCCGCTGGAGGAGGAGCACCTCGACGGTCCCGCGCTCCCGGCGGCCACCGTCATCCGCGACGCGGTACCGGCCGCCATGGCGTCGGCCCGGCCGATCCGCGTCATGCGGGACGGGGAGCTGATCGGCGTGGTCGACCGTCTCGACATCCTCGCGGCGATGGCCGGCGGCCCGGGCGTGGCCGTACCGGACGCCCGCCACCCGCAGGACCCCACG
Organism: Streptosporangium sp. NPDC003464; assembly: GCF_053588315.1. NCBI lineage: Bacteria > Bacillati > Actinomycetota > Actinomycetes > Streptosporangiales > Streptosporangiaceae > Streptosporangium > Streptosporangium sp. NPDC003464. Next base: position 22,001 of record NZ_JBSFPS010000010.1, read on the forward strand.
CGCTCGGAAGCCGGCCGCCCGCAGGACCCCACGCGCTCGGGAGCCGGCCGCCCGCAGGACCCCCCGGGCTCCGGGGCCCGCCCGGAGCGGCCCCGGCCGGCCAGCGGGGCCGGGGCATGACCTCCCCGCCGGCGGCGCTCTCCCCGGCGCAGGCGGCCCCACCCACCCCCCGCGCCAGGACGCCGCTGCCGTCCTGGCTGGCACCGCTCGGCGGCGCGGCCGTGGCGGTGGCCGCCTACCTGCTCTTCCGGGGCACCGCGCTCCTCCCCCACGACGACGACGCCGCGCAGTTCGCAGCCGTCAACGACGCGCGGGACTGGGTGGACGCCAACCGCAACGAGAGTCCGCTCTTCCTGTTCTTCGTGAACTACGTGCGGCTGTCCGTCGGCGCCCTCCACGACGTTCTCCGGCTCGCGCTGCACGGCGCCGGCTGGGTGGGGCTGATCGGGGCCGCGGGGACACTGGGCTGGCTGGCCGGCGGCCTGCGGACCGCGCTGCTCGCCGTACTGGGGACCGGCTCGTTCGCGGTGCTGGGGCTGTGGGAGGCCGCCGCCGACACCCTCGCGCTCGTGCTCACGGCGGTCCTGCTCTCGCTGCTCGTCGGCCTGCCGCTGGGCGTGTGGGCGGGCCGTTCGGTACGGCTGCGCCGCCTGCTCACCCCGGTCCTCGACGTCATGCAGATCATGCCGACATTCGCCTACCTGGCGCCGATGGTGCTGTTCTTCCAGATCGGGCCCGCGTCGGCCACCGTCGCGACGATGATCTACTCGATCCCGCCCGCGATCAGGATCACCGCGCTGGCCATCGAGCAGGTCTCCCCGACGGCCGTGGAGGCCTCCACGGCGCTCGGCGCCACCCGCCGGCAGACGCTGTGCAAGGTCCACATCCCGATGGCGCGCGCCACGATCGCGCTGGCGATCAACCAGACCGTCATGATGGCGCTGTCCATGGTGGTGATCGCGGCACTGATCGCGGCCCCGGGGCTGGGCTCGGACATCGTCCGAGGGCTCTCCCGGGCCAACGTGGGCCTCATGCTCCCGGCGGGCATCGCCATCGTGGTCATGGCCGTCGTGCTGGACCGGATCACCATGGCCGCCGCGGCGCGCGGGCCCGTGCCCTCCGGCGCCCTCTCCTCCCGGTCCCGGCTCGCCGTCGCGGCGCTCCTCCTCCTCGCCACCGGGCTCGCGGCCCGGCCCCTGCCCGCCGAGTTCCCCCAGGAGTGGGTGCTCCACCTGGCCGGGCCGGTGAACGAGGCCGTGAACTGGGCCAAGTTCTCCTGGTACGGCGTCACCGACGCGATCAGGAACGCCACCACCGAGGCGCTCCTCAACCCCCTGCAGACGGTGCTCACCACCGCCCCCTGGTGGCTGGTCGCGGCGGCCGTGCTCGCGCTCGCCTGGCGGACCGGCGGGGCGCGGCCCGCGGTCACCGCGGTGGGGTGCCTGCTCGCCACCGCCCTGCTCGGGCTGTGGCAGCACACCATGGAGACGCTCACCACCGTGCTGGCCGGGGTGGTGCCGACCCTGGCCGCCGGGCTCGTGCTCGGCGTCGCGGCGGCCCGCTCCCCCCGGTTCGCCGCCGCGCAGCGGCCGCTGCTCGACGCCGCGCAGACCATGCCCGCCTTCGTCTACCTGCTGCCCGCGCTGGCGCTGTTCGGCGCGACCCGGTTCACCGCGATCTTCGCCTCGGTGGTCTACGCGGTGCCGCCGGTCGTCCGGCTGGTGGAGGACGGGATCAGGAACGTCTCCCCGGCAGCCGTGGAGGCCGCGCGGTCGTCCGGCTCCACCGGCCGGCAGCTGCTGTGGAAGGTGCAGCTGCCGATGGCCCGCCCGGCGATCCTGCTCGCCGCCAACCAGGGCATCGTCATGACACTCGCCATGGTCGTGGTCGGCGGGCTGGTCGGCGCGGGCGGCCTGGGCTACGACGTCGTCTCGGGATTCTCCCAGCGCACCGACTTCGGCATGGGCTTCGCGGCCGGGGTGGCCACCGTGCTGCTCGGGATCGTGCTCGACCGGATAACGCAGGGCGCCGACAGGCGCCCTTCCCCCCGAAAGAAGAAGAGGATCGCATGAGGATCGGACGTAGAGTCCGCCTGCTCGCCGGTGTTCTGACACTCGGGCTGGCCGCCGCAGGCTGCGGTGGCGCCAAGGTGGAGACCGGCGCCGGCCCGGGGCAGCCGCCCACCGGCGCCACCGGGTCGTCGGCACCGGCCACGGGCGGCACCGTGAGGATCGCCGTCAACCCGTGGGCCGGCTACGAGGCCAGCGCCGCCGTGCTCTCATATCTGCTGGAGAACGAGCTCGGCTACAAGGTCGAGAAGAAGGAACTCGCCGAGCAGGTCTCCTGGGAGGGGTTCGAGAGCGGCGACGTCGACCTCATCGTGGAGAACTGGGGTCACGACGACCTGAAGAAGACCTTCATCGAGGAGAAGAAGGTCGCCGCCGAGGCGGGCTCCACCGGCAACAAGGGCGTCATCGGCTGGTACATCCCCAAATGGATGGCGGACAAGTATCCCGACATCACCGACTACAAGAACCTGAACAAGTACGCCGGCCTGTTCAAGACCTCGGAGTCGGGCGGCAAGGGACAGCTCCTGTTCGGTGACCCGTCCTACGTCAGCAACGAAGAAGCGATCATCAAGAACCTGAAGCTCGACTACAAGGTGGTCGTGGGCGGCAGCGAGGCGGCGCTGATCGAGTCGGCCACCCAGGCCCAGAAGCAGCGCAAGCCGCTGCTGTTCTACTTCTGGGACCCGCACTGGCTGTTCAGCCGGATCGACCTGGTCCGCGTCAACCTGCCGCCCCACACCGACGGCTGCGACGCCGACCCCAAGAAGGTCGCCTGCGACTACGCCGAGCTGGACCTCGACAAGATCGTGAGCAGGAAGTTCGCCGAGACCGGCGGCCGGGCCTACGAGCTGGTCAAGAACTTCTCCTGGACCAACGAGGCGCAGAACGCGGTGGCCGACGACATGACCAACAACGGTCTGAGCCCCGAGGACGCGGCCAAGAAGTGGGTCGAGGCGAACCCGGCCGTCTGGGCCTCCTGGATCCCCAAGTAACCGATCGGCCGATTCCGTGAGAAGACAACTCGCCGGCGCCGTCGCGGCGCTCCTCCTCCTCACCGCGTGCAGCGGCGAGGAGGCGGGGCCTCCGCCGGCCGGCGGCACCGTGAAGATCGCCATCAACGGGTGGGCGGGCTACGAGGCCAGCGCCGCGGTGCTCGGCCGGCTCCTGGAACAGGAGCTCGGCTACGAGGTGCGGAGGGTGGAGCTCAACGAGGCCCAGTCCTGGGAGGGGCTCGAAAAGGGCACGGTGGACGTCATCGTCGAGAACTGGGGCCACGAGACCGAGAAGAAGACCTACATCGAGGAGAAGAAGGTCGCCGTATCCGCCGGAAGAAACGGGAACAGAGGGGTGATCGGATGGTATGTCCCGCAGTGGATGGCCGACCGGTACCCGGATATCACCGACTGGCGGCAGCTCAACAAGTACGCCCACCTATTCAAGACCGATAAATCAGGTAATTTCGGTCAGCTCCTTGACGGGGACGCCTCATACGTCACCAATGACGAGGCCCTGGTCCGCAATCTCAAGCTCGACTACAAGGTCGTCTACGCCGGCAGCGAGAAGGCCCTGATAAGGGCCGCCAGAACGGCGACACGGCGGCGCACCCCGCTGCTGATGTATTTCTACGAACCGCAGTGGCTGTTCACGCAGATCAAGCTGGCCAAGATCAACCTGCCGCCCTACGCGATCGGCTGCGACGCCGACGCCGCCAAGGTCGCGTGCGACTACCCGCCCTACCTGCTCGACAAGATCGTGAGCAGGAGGTTCGCCGACACCGGCGGCCGGGCCTACGAGCTGGTGCGCAACTTCACCTGGACGAACGGCCAGCAGAACGCGGTCGCCGATGACATGACCAACAACGGCCTGAACGCCGACCAGGCGGCCCAGAAGTGGATCGACGCGAACCGGATCGTGTGGAAGGACTGGGTGCCCGACTGACACACCGCCGCGGGCCGCGCCCGGCCTGGACCGACATGCCGTAGGCGGCGCGGACCCGCAGGACGTGCTCGGCCCGGACCGGAAGGCCACAGACCGTACGGGCCGCGCCCGGCCTAGACCGACATGCCGTAGGCGGCGCGGACCCGCAGGACATGCTCGACCAGCGTGATGAGCGTGCCCTTGACGGAGTCGCGGGAGCGGGCGTCGGTGCGCACGACGGGGACGTGCGGGGCGAGGGCCAGGGCCTCCCGCACCTCGTCCTCGGTGTGCTGGAAGCGCCCGTCCCAGCCGTTGATGCCGACCACGAACGGGAGCTTGGCCTCCTCGAAGTAGTCGATCGCCGGGAACCCGTCGGCCAGCCGCCGGGTGTCGACCAGCACGACCGCGCCGAGCGCGCCGCGGACCAGGTCGTCCCACATGAACCAGAACCGGTGCTGGCCCGGCGTGCCGAACAGGTAGAGGATCAGGTCCCGGTCGAGCGAGAGGCGGCCGAAGTCCATCGCGACCGTGGTCGTCGCCTTGTTCGGCGTGAGACCGAGGTCGTCGATGCCGGCGCTGGCGTCGGTCATCACCGCCTCCGTGGTCAGGGGGAGGATCTCCGAAACCGCGCCCACGAACGTGGTCTTGCCGACGCCGAACCCGCCCGCTACAACGATCTTCGTCGACGTCAGGCCGCCGTGGTTAGAGCCTGCGAAGTCCACTGAGCACCCTTTCGAGCATGTTTAGATCCGGTTGTCCCTGTTCGAGCCGTGGCTGGTGGAGACGGACGAGGCCCTCGTCGACCATGTCCGCCACCAGCACGCGGGCCACCCCGAGGGGGACCCTCAGCAGCGCCGAGATCTCGGCGACCGAACGGAACGAACGGCACATCCTGATGATGGCGTCCTGCTCGGGAGTGAGCAGGGCCAGCTCCTCGTCCATGATGAACGAGGAGGAGACCAGTGTCTCCATCGCCATGTGATACCGGGGCTCGGATCGGCCGCCGGTGACCGCGTATGGACGGAACAGGGGCTCCTCGTCCCCGGTTCCGTCACTCCCGAGCACGTCCCTCTCCAGTGAAGGACTCGGTTGCCGCGAAGGACTCGGACACTACCGCCCCCTGGAGGACTGCAGCTCGGCCCGGAGGGCCGGGGTGAGCGCCTGGCCCGCCCGGTCGACGAGCAGCGTCATCTGGTAGGCCACCAGCCCCATGTCGCACTCGGGAGAGGCCAGCACCGCGAGCACGGAACCGTCGCTGATCGCCATGACCAGCATGAGCCCGCGCTCCATCTCGACCACCGTCTGGGTGACCGCCCCGCCGTCGAACACGCGGGACGCGCCCACGGTCAGGCTGAGCAGGCCCGCCGCGACGGCGGCGAGCTGGTCGGCCCGGTCGTCGGGGAACCCGTCCGAGCTGGCGATCCGCAGGCCGTCCGCCGAGACGCACACCGCGTGCGCGACACCGGGGGTGCCGCGGACGAACTCGGTGATCAGCCAGTCGAACCTGCGCGCCTCATGGCTCAGGGTCGTCACGAGCCCTCCTCCTTATCTGCCAGGGTTCTGGCGGTCTCCTCGTTCAGTTCGGCACGGCCCCGCCGTACGCCCTGCTGGAAACTCGACAAACGGCTACGCACCCGTTCGGGCGAGAGGGACGGCATCGGGCTGGACGGCGCGCTGGCCGCGGCGCCGGGCACCAGGTTGGCCTTGGGGGTCCGCTTGGGCAGACCGGCCGAGGTGATCCCACCGAGGGCCGGGTCGCTGGCCGCCTGGGCCGCCTGCCATCCGGCGTCGGCCGCGGTCTGCCAACCGCCCTGCTCCCGGACCGGCGCCTGCTGCGTGACCGGCTCGCGGACCGGCATGCCGTCCGGGGGCGTGGGCGCCTCGACCGCGGGGTCGACCGAGCCGAGCGGGTCCGGCGGCGCGGGGGTCTCCCGGGGCGCGGGCTCCTCGGCGACGGCCGCCTGCTCACCCGTGTCGTCGGCCCGGCGGAACCAGGCCGACTCGATGGAGGCGAAGATCGGCAGGAACTCCTCCTGCTCGGATTCGAGCGGGGAGACCCGTACGGCGGGCATCGACGCGGTCGCCGGATCCTCCTGAGGAGGCTGCCCCCAGGACGGGGCCGCGGGGGTTGGAACGCTCCCGCCGCCGTTCGCTCCGGGGACCGGACGCTTGGGAAGGGGGGATCCGCCGGTGGGCGCCGGGGCGCCGGACGGGCCGGCGTTGAGCGGCTGCGGCCGGTCCGGGGCCGGTTGGCCGCCGGGGAACGACGTGGAGCCGAACGGGGACGCCTGCGGGTCGGGGACCTGCCCGAACGAGGTCTGCCCGAACGAGTTCTGGCCGAACGGGGAGGCCGAGGGGGTCGAGTTCTGCCCGAACGAGGTCTGCCCGAACGAGTTCTGGCCGAAGGGGGACTGATCGGGGGCGGGCTGCTGGGCCTGCGGCTCGGCGCCCCACGAGGGGGTGATGGACGGCGGCTGCGCCGCCTCGACGATCAGCTCCGGCGGGAAGAGGACCATGGCGATGAGGCCACCGATCTCCTGCGGGCGGAGCTGGACGCGGATGCCGTGGCGCAGCGCCAGCCGGCCGACCACGAACAGGCCCATCCGCCGCGACACCGACACGTCGACGACGGGCGGGTCGGCCAGGCGCCGGTTGGTCTCGATCAGCTCCTCGGTGGTCATGCCGATGCCGGCGTCGCTGACCGCGAGCAGCGCGGCACCGCCCTCGATCATGCTGCTGGAGACCACGACCTGGCTGGCCCGGGGTGAGAACTGGATGGCGTTCTCCACCAGCTCGGCGACCAGGTGGACGATGTCGTTGGCGGCGCTCCCGGCGACCGAGATCGTGCGGTGCACCTTGACCTGGACCCGCTCGTAGTCCTCGACCTCCGACAGCGAGGCGCGCACGACGTCGACGAGCTTGGCCGGCTGGCTGCGCCTGCGGGTCGGCTCGTGACCGGCCAGGACCAGGAGGTTCTCGGAGTTGCGGCGCATGCGGGTGGCCAGGTGGTCGAGCTTGAACAGGTCCGCCAGGCGGCCGCCGTCCTCCTCGCCCTTCTCCAGGCCGTCGATCAGCGAGATCTGCCGCTCGACCAGGGTCTGGGTGCGGCGTGACAGGTTGACGAACATCGCGCTGATGTTGGAGCGGAGCTCGGACTCCTCCGCCGCCAGCCGCACGGCCTGCCGGTGGACCTCGTCGAAGGCCTTGGCGACCTCCCCGATCTCGTCCTTGGTGTCGACCGAGATGGGGTCGATGTCGGGGGTGCGGGAGTCTCCGGAGACCCGGAGCTTGCGCACGACCTCGGGAAGGGTGAATCCGGCGACGTCCAGCGCCTCGGCCCGCAGCCGGCGCAGCGGCAGGACCATCGAGCGGGCGATGAGGACGGTGAGGCCGAGGACCAGCAGCAGCAGGAGCAGGATGAGGCCGGAGGTGACGATCGCGTTGCGCTGCTCGGCCTTCTCCAGGTCCCGGGCCCGGGTGATCACGTCACCGGCGACCTTCTCCTCGACCTGCTGAATCTTGTCGATGGTCGCGCCGTTGTCGGAGAACCACTGCTTGACCTCGTTGAAGTCGGACAGCAGACGGCCCTCGTTGGCCGGGTCGCTGGCCAGCACGATCGCCCTGGCCTTGGTCAGCTCGGCGCGGTGCACCCTCTCGTCGATCATGGCCTTGACGAGGAGCTGGCCGTTGAGCGGACTCGCCTCGACGCCGAAGTCCGCCTTGTACTCCTCCATGCGCGACCGGGAGGCGATGAACTTCTCGATCTCCTGGGCGTTGACCAGCGAGGGCGCGTAGTAGCCGGCCAGCAGGCGGGCCCGCTGCTTGGAGATCTCCTCCTTGGCGTAGGCCAGCGCGCTGAGCGCACGGGTGTTGCCGACGATCTCCGGGTCGTCGCTGACCAGCGTGAGCTCCTCGTGGAGCTGGAGCAGCGGGGCGACCATGAGGCCGTACCGCTCCGCCTGGGCCGTACCGGAGAGCTCGCGCAGCTCCTTGAGGCCGGAGAGCTGGTAGGTCACGTCCCTGGCGGCCTCGGCCACCCGGAGGCCGTAGGAGTCGTCGATCGCCCGCAGGTCGAGGAGTACTTTTCCGACCAGCGCGTCGACGGTCTTGCGCTGCGCCCCGGCGTTGTCCTTCAGCCCCTTGTTGGAGGGCTGGAAGGAGGCCCAGGCGACCCGGTCACGTTCCAAACCGAGCGCCTGGGCGAGGTCGCGGATGTCGCTGGAGTATTCGGCCGCCGACTCGGTCCGCTGGTAGCCCGCCACACTGTCGACGGAGGTGACCACGCGGGTGCCGGCGAGCGCGACGCCCACCACGGTCGGCACCAGGATCAGGGCCGTGAGGCGCGACCGCACGCGCCAGTTCCGCAGGCCGAACCGGGCGGCAGGCCGCTTGCCGCGGTCGTGTGCCGGAGCACCGTCGCTCTCGGATGTCGCCGTCGTCACCGCTCTCGCTACCCCTCACCGTCACGACATAAGTGGCCAACATCAGACCACAAGGTCACGGGACATAATCGGCAAAACCGACAAACCGGACTTAATCGTTACGAAGGTGACAAGAGAACGATGGATTACGGTTACCGCAAGGCGGCAAGCACCTGGTCCCGCACCTGTGCCCGCTGGGCCTCATCGGTCAGAGGACGGCCGGCCCTGTCTACGACGTAGAAGACGTCTACCGCCTCTGCGCCGAGAGTCTCCACACGCGCAGCGCGTACGTCAAGACCGCAGTCCCCAAAAGCTCTACCGATTCGCCACAATAGTCCGGGACGGTCGTGGGCGCGCACCTCCACGACAGTCGCCGTGTTGGAGGCGTCGTCCACCAGGGTGACCCGCGGCGGGGCCACCGGCACCCGGGCCGGGCGCATCGACCGGGCCCTTCTGGCCAGACGCTCCTCGATGTCGAGCCGGCCGGCCAGCACCAGGCGCAGGTCGGCCTCCAGGGTCGCCGGATCGGGCGGCGAGCCGTACTCGGGGACGACCGAGAACTCGATGACGGCGGTCGCCCCCGCCGAGGCGGCCGAGGCGGCGCGGACCACCATCCGGTGGGCGGCGAGCACGCCGGCCGCGCGCCAGAGCAGTCCCGACCGGTCCGGCGCGACCACGGTGACCGCTCCCCCGTTGACCCGTACGGCGCCGCCGCCGTGCCGGGCCAGCGACGCCTGCGCGGTCGACAGCGCCGGCGCGGGCGGCGGCGGGGTGCCCGACAGGACCGAGCGCACCCGGCGCACGAGGTCGGTGACCAGGGAGGCCTTCCAGGAGTTCCAGGCGGCCGGCCCGGTCGCGTTGCCGTCGGCCACGGCCAGGGCGGCCAGCAGTTCGAGGACCTCACGCGTGCCGACCGCCTCGGCCACCCGGGAGATCGTCACCGGGTCGTCCAGGTCGCGGCGGGTCGCCGTCTCGGGCAGCAGCAGGTGGTGGCGGACCACGGTCTCCAGGATGTCGACGTCCGCCGGGGACAGGCCGATCCGGGTGCCGATGTCACGGGCCACGACCGCGCCGGTGGTGGAGTGGTCGCCGGGCCAGCCCTTGCCGACGTCGTGCAGGAGCGCGGAGATGAGCAGCAGGTCCGGCCGGGACACCTCGCGGGTGAAGGAGGCGGCTCCGGCGGCGGCCTCGATCAGGTGCCGGTCCACGGTGTAGCGGTGCACGGGATTGCGCTGCGGGCGGTGGCGCACCCGCTCCCAGTCCGGGAGGAGCCGGACCAGCACCCCCGCCTGGTCCAGCTCCTCCCAGACAGGCACCGCCGCGCGCCCCGCGCCGAGCAGCGCGACCAGCGCGTCCCGCGCCTCGTCCGGCCACGGGACCGGGAGCGGCGGGGACTGGGCCGCCAGCGTGTTCACGGTGGCGGGCGCGAGGGGCAGCCCCGCCTCCGCGGCGGCCGCGGCGGCGCGGAGCACGAGCACGGGGTCCTTGCGCGGGTTGACCCCGCGGGCGAGCACGACCTCGCCGCCGTGCTCGACGACGCCGTCGGCGAGCGGGCGGCGGCCCCGGGGGGCGGGGCCCGACACCAGCCGGTCGACGGTGCGCCAGGTGGCGTCGAAGGCGTGCGCGACCGTCCGGCCCGCCTCGGCGAGCCTGCGCATCAGCGCCTCGGCGTCGAGCAGGCCCAGTGCCCCGGCGACCGCGTCCTGCTCCTGGAGGACCAGCCGGTCGGCGCCCCGGGCGGTCACCAGGTGCAGGCCGTGCCGTACGTCGAGCAGGAGTTCGTAGGCCTCGCGGACCCGGGGGCCCGGGGCCGATGCGACCCAGGCGGCGGCCACGGCCTGCATCGCCTGCACGTCGCGGATCCCGCCGTGCGAGTCCTTGAGATCGGGTTCGAGCAGGAACGCCAGCTCCCCGCTCGACTCCGCGCGCTTGTCGGTGGCCTCGCGCAGCTCGCCCAGGCGGCGCCTGGAGTCGGCCCGCCACTCGGAGAGCACCGTCTCGCGGGCCGCGCGCGTCAGGTCGGGGTCCCCCGCCACGTGCCGGGCCTGGATCAGCCCGAGCACCGCCTTGAGGTCGTCTCTGGCGACCGTGGCGGCCTCGTCCACGGTCCGCACCGAGTGGTCGAGCCCGACTCCGGAGTCCCAGACCGGATACCAGACGCGGTCGGCGATGCGCGCCACGTCGTCACGGCCGTTGTGCAGCAGGACCAGATCCAGGTCACTGCCCGGAGCGAGCTCGGCGCGGCCCAGGCTGCCCACCGCGACGAGCGCGACACCGCTGAGGGCGCCGCGCTCGTCGGTGCTCCTGGAGTCCCCGCTCCTCCCCGTGCGCCCGTACGGCGTGCCGCAGGCGGTCCGGAGCAGGTCCGTCAGCCAGCGGTCGATGTCCGCGGCCCGTTCCTTGCGGGCCGCGGCGTACGAGCGGGTGTCGCCTCTCACCGGTCAGAGCGCCTCGGGTCCACGCTCTCCGGTGCGGACCCGGACGACCGTGTCCACCGGGACCGACCAGACCTTGCCGTCACCGATCTTGCCGGTCTGCGCGGCCTTGACGATGACGTCGATGACGTCATCGGCGTCGTCCTCCTCGGCGAGCACCTCCAGCCGGACCTTGGGCACCAGGTCCACCTGGTACTCGGCACCCCGGTAGACCTCGGTGTGGCCGCGCTGGCGGCCGTACCCGCTGGCCTCGCTGACCGTCATGCCCTTGACACCGAACTGCTCCAGGGCCGCCTTCACGTCGTCGAGCTTGAAGGGCTTGATGACCGCGGTGATGAGTCTCATGCGCCGACCTTCTTGGACGCCGGGGCGGCGACCGCGCCGTTGGCGGAGGCCACGCCCGAGGAGTGGATGGTGCCGAGGTCGTAACCGGTCTCGGCGTGGGAGGTGATGTCGATGCCGGTGACCTCTTCCTCCGTGCTGACCCGGAAGCCCATCACCCTGTCGATGATCTTGGCGATGACCCAGGTGACGACGAACGAATAGGCGCCGACGGCCACCGGGCCCAGGACCTGCAGACCCAGCTGGATGACACCGCCACCGTAGAACAGACCCTTGTGCTGCTGCTCCAGGAACGGGTAGGCGGCGAGGAATCCGAGGGAGACCGCGCCGATCACACCGCCGACCAGGTGCACGCCCACCACGTCGAGCGAGTCGTCGTAGCCGAGCTTGTACTTCAGGCCCACGGCGTAGGCGCAGACCGCGCCGGCCAGGGCGCCGATGAGCATGGCGGCCCAGGGGTCGACGAAGCCACAGGCCGGGGTGATGGCGACCAGGCCGGCGACGGCGCCCGAGGCGACGCCGAGGCTGCTGGCGTGGCCGTCGCGCGTCTTCTCAACCACGATCCAGGCGCCGGCGGCGACCGCGGTGGCGATCTGGGTGTTCATGAACGCCAGGCCGGCGGTGCCGTCGACGGCGAGCTCGGAGCCCGCGTTGAAGCCGAACCAGCCGAACCAGAGCAGGCCCGCGCCGAGCAGCACCAGGGTCAGGTTGTGCGGCCGCATCGGCTCCTTGCGCCATCCGGCGCGCTTGCCGAGGACCAGCGCGAGGGCGAGTGCCGCCGCTCCCGCGTTGATGTGGACCACGGTGCCGCCGGCGAAGTCCTCGATGCCGAGGTTGAACAGCCAGCCGTTGCCCCAGACCCAGTGGGCCACGGGGAAGTAGACGACGGTCGCCCAGACGACGGTGAACAGCACCCAGGCGCCGAACTTGGCACGGTCGGCGATGGCACCGCTGATCAGGGCGACGGTGATGATCGCGAAAGTGAGCTGGAAGGCCGAGAAGACGAGGCTCGGCATGCCGGTGCCGTCGTCCTTGGTGGCCGTGTCGACCAGGCTCTGCAGGCCGAGGGCGTCGAAGCCGCCGACGAACTTGTTGACGATGTCGCTGCCGTTGTCGGTGAAGGTCAGCGAGTGTCCGTACAGAACCCAGGCGATGGTGACGGTGACGATGCTGACGAACGACATCATCATCATGTTCAGGACGCTCTTGGCCCTGGTCATGCCCCCGTAGAAGAACGCGAGCCCAGGAGTCATCAGCAACACCAGCGCGGTGGCCGTGAGCATCCAGGCAGTGGTGCCGCTATCGATCTTCATTCGACGCGACCCTCCCTTACAAATGGCGTGTGGCCGTTTTCACAGTCGCAGTGAACGCTTCCTGGGCTCCGTCGACCGGCCGCGCACTGACGTTGCGCCACAGCGTCCGCTTCCGCCGTTTCAGGTCCCGACCAGGTGTGTTTCGCATCTGTGAAACTCGGCCACACGGTGTTTCGAGGGTGTTTCGGACAGGGCGCCCCTTGGCCCGCAGATGACCACAACTATGCTTAGGCATGCCTTACCTAAAGCTCTAAGGGGAATCGATGACCTTCCGCACGGCCAGGGCCGCGGCCGCCGTCCTGCTGTCCACCCTCGCCCTCGCGGCCTGTGGCTCCTCCGGCGGCGGCCAGGCCGCCGAGGGGCCGACCCGCACGATCAAGCACGCGATGGGCGAGACGAAGGTGCCCGAGTCCCCCAAGCGGGTCATCGTGCTCGACACCGACAAGCTCGACACCATGGTCTCCCTGGGCCTCACACCGGTCGGCGCGGCGCAGGCGTCCGAAAACCAGGCCTGGCCGAAATACCTGGGATCCGCGCTCGACGCCACCAAGCCGGTCGGCACCCTCCAGGCGCCCAACCTGGAGGCCATCTCCGCGCTCAAGCCGGACCTGATCCTCGGCACGAAGTTCCGGCAGGAGCAGTTCTACGGCAAGCTCAGCCAGATCGCGCCCACCGTGTTCACCGAGAAGGTCGGGATCACCTGGAAGGAGAACCTCCTGCTCGACGCCGACGCCCTGGGGAAGAAGGCGCAGGCGGACAAGCTCCTCGCCGACTACCAGGCGCGGGCCGGCTCCCTGGGCGGCTCCGACGCGGTCGAGGTGAGCATCGTGCGCTTCATGCCCACCCAGATCCGGATGTACGGCCCCGAGTCGTTCAGCGGCATCGTCGTCGGCGACGCCGGTTTCGGCCGTCCCGAGCCGCAGCGGCTGGCCGACGCCCAGGACAAGCGCTTCGGCGAGCTGAGCCAGGAGAACCTCTCCCAGGCCGACGGCGACGTGCTCTTCTACAGCGCCTACGGCGCCCAGGCCGCGCAGAGCCAGGCCGCGGTCACCGGCGGCCCCCTGTGGAAGAACCTGCCGGCGGTCAAGGACAGCAGGGCGCACAACGTGGACGACGAGACCTGGATGCTCGGCATCGGCGTCACCGCCGCCGGGAAGATCCTCGACGACCTGGAGAAGTACGCCAAGCCCTGACGCCCCCGGAACCCGGGCCGCGTCCCCGACCCCCGCGCGGACGGCCGGGGACGCGGCCCCGGCTCCCGCGGGGACGGGAAGAGGTCCGGCCACCTCACCGGTCGCCGGCCACCTGGCCGGTAGGACTGGGAAGATCCGGTCCGGTACGGCGCGGCCGTACCGGACCGGCGGACGGTCAGGCCGCCGTGGCCATCTTCCGCAGCCGCGCCAGGGCGTCGCGCTCGATGCGGCGGGCCCGGTCACGCCCGATGCCGTAGCGCTCGCCGACCTCGGTCAGCGTGTGCTCGCGGCCGTCCATGAGGCCGTAGCGCCAGCGGAGCATCTCGCGGGTCTGGCCCTCCAGCCCGGTCAGCCACTGCTCCAGGCGCTCACGCTCCAGGATGTCCATCGCCTGCTGCTCGGGGTCGGCCCACGTCTCGTCGGCGATCATGTCGCCGAGCTCGGTCTCGTCCTCGTCGCCGACGCCGAGCTGGAGGGAGACGGGGTCGGAGGCCCAGCGGCGCAGCTCGCGGACCCGCTCGACCGGCAGCTCCAGCACCGCGGCCAGGTCGGCGTCCGTCGGCTCCTGGTCGAACTCGGCCAGCATGTCGCGCCGGACCCGCATCAGCCGGGTCATCTGCTCACCCGCGTGGGTGGGCAGCCGGACCGGCCGGGCCTGCTCGTGGATCGCACGGCCCACCGACTGGCGGATCCACCAGGTGGCATATGTGGAGAACTTGTAGCCGCGCCGGTAATCGAATTTCTCGACCGCCCGGACCAGGCCCAGGTTTCCCTCCTGGACCAGATCGATCAGCGGCATTCCCCTTCCGGAGTATTTGCGCGCGACCGCCACCACAAGACGTAGATTGGCCTGGATGAATTCGTCCTTGGCCCGCTGCCCCGAAACAGCCAGTCGTTCGAGCTCCTCGTCGGCGGCGTCCGCGATCCGCGGCTCCGCCAGTCCGCCGTCCAGCAACTGCTCCGCGAAGAGGCCCGCCTCGATCCGCTTGGCGAGCTCGACCTCCTCCTCCGCGGTGAGCAGGGGGACCCGCCCGATCTCAGCCAGGTAGGTCCCGAGCAGGTCTCGATCCGAGACGTGCTGATCCTGCGTCCGATTCCCCGTCGGCCTTGCCATCCGATGGCACCTCGCTCCGCCTGCTTATGGCATGCCCGCACGCTCGCCCAAGGCCCCGCGCGTGCAGACATGTCGCTTGCCTAATCAACGCTCGGATCAGGGCAAAGATTCCCTAAAAAAGTACGTCCGGAGAACGGTTTTGAATTTCCTCCTTAAGGAGGATGTCTTCGAACGTGACGTCACGGGCATTGCGGCTGCCCTCGCGGACCGGCTTCAAACCAGGCGGCGTCCCTCCTTCCAGACCTGCGCCACCAGTGGTACCCCCGGGCGGTAGGCCAGATGGACGTAGGACGGGGCGTCCAGGATCACCAGATCGCCGCGGGCCCCCACCCGCAGCGTGCCGACGTCGTCGCGGCGCAGCGCCCTGGCTCCGCCGTACGTGGCGGCCCGGACCGCCTCCAGCGGCGTCATCCGCATCTCCCGGACGGCCAGCGCCACGCAGAACGGCATGGAGGAGGTGAAGGAGGACCCGGGATTGCAGTCGGTGGCCAGCGCGACGGTCACCCCGGCCGCCAGCAGGCGGCGCGCGTCCGGGTAGGGCGAGCGGGTGGAGAACTCCGCGCCGGGCAGCAGGGTGGCCACCACCCCGGCCGAGGACAGCGCCGAGACGTCCTCGTCGGTCAGGTGGGTGCAGTGGTCGGCCGAGGCGGCGCCCACCTCCGCGGCGATCCGCGCGCCGGGGCCCTCCCCGAGCTGGTTGGCGTGGACCCGGGGCAGCAGCCCGGCCTTGACCCCGGCGAGCAGGATCTCCCTGCTCTGGTCGGCGTCGAACGCGCCGCGCTCGCAGAACACGTCGACCCACCTGGCGTACGGCGCGCAGGCCCGCAGCATCTCCCCGGTGACCGTGCGGACGTAGTCGTCGGCGGAGGAGGCGTCCGGAGGCACGACGTGCGCGCCCAGATAGGTGGTCTCCCCGGTGAACCTGCGGGCGATCTCCAGGGAGCGGCGCTCGTCTTCGACCGTGAGGCCGTAGCCGCTCTTGATCTCGACGGTGGTGGTCCCCTGGGCGAGCATCTCGGCGACCAGCGCGGCCGTCCGCCCGGCGAGGGCGGCGTCGTCGGCCGCGCGGGTGGCCGCGACGGTGGTCCGGATGCCGCCGGCGCTGTAGCGCTCCCCCGACATGCGGGCGGTGAACTCCGCCGTGCGGTCCCCGGCGAAGACCAGGTGGGCGTGGCTGTCGACGAAGCCCGGGATCACGCAGCGCCCGCCCACGTCCACGCGCTCGTCGGCGCCGGGGTCCGTGCCGGCGGCTCCGGTCCACACCACCGTGCCGCCGTCGACCACCATGGCGGCGTCCTCGATCTCCTCCCGCGCCGGGTCACCGGTGTAGAGCAGGCCGATCCGGTCAAAAAGGACGCTCATGCGCTCTCCCCTCGCGCCTCGGCGACCGCCGCGCCGAGCAGCGCGCCCACGTCGCCGAGGACGTGCCGGCCCTCGACGACCACCCGGCGGCCGCCCGAGATCACCGAGTGCACGTCGGCGGCCGTGGCGGCGAAGACCACCGTCTCCGAGGCGCCGTTGTGCGAGGCGCCCGCCGTACGGACCGAGTCGAGGCGCACCGACACCAGGTCGGCCCACGCGCCCGGCACGAGCGTGCCCGCGTCGGGGAAGCCCAGCGAGGCGTGTCCGGCGGCGGTGGCGGCCTGGAGCAGCTCGGCCGCCGTCCAGTGACCGCGCTGCTCGCTGGCCAGCCGCTCGTCCAGCTCGACCGCGCGGGCCTCCTCGAACAGGTCGATGACCGCGTGGCTGTCGGAGCCGAGTGTGATCGGCGAGCCCGCCTCGAACATCAGCCTGGCCGGGCCGATGCCGTCGGCCAGGTCGCGCTCGGTCGTCGGGCACATGCAGACGTGGGTGCCCGACTGGCCGAGCAGCGCGATGTCCACATCGGACACGTGGGTGGCGTGCACGGCGGTGGAGCGGGGGCCGAGCACGCCGTGCTCGGTCAGCACCTGGACCGGGCTGGCGGCGTACATCTCCACGCAGGCGGCGTTCTCGGCGCGCTGCTCGGAGACGTGGACGTGCATCGGGAGCGCGTGGTGGTGGGAGAACCTGCTCACCGTCGGCATCTGCTCGGCGGGGACCGCTCGGACCGAGTGGACGGCCACGCCGACCTCCACGTCCTCCGCGCCCCGGTAGGCACCGGCGAGGGCCTCGACCCGCACGGCCCAGTTGTCGGCGTCGCCGTCGCCGAAGCGGAGCTGGGTGCCGGTCAGCGGGGTGCCGAAGCCGCCGCTCAGATAGCAGGTGTCCAGCAGCGCGATGCGCAGCCCGGCCTCCCGCGCGGCCTGGACGAGCGCGTGCCCCATGACGTTCGGATCGTCGTACGGCCTGCCTCCCGGGCCGTGGTGCAGGTAGTGGAACTCCCCGACACCGGTGATCCCGGCCAGCGCCATCTCGGCGAAGGTGGCCCTGGCCAGCCTGAGGTAGGAGTCGGGGTCCAGTGTCGCGGCCACGCCGTACATCTGCTCGCGCCAGGTCCAGAAGCTGCCCTTCTCCCGCTGCGTCACCCCGCGCAGGGCCCGGTGGAAGGCGTGGGAGTGCGCGTTGGCCAGCCCGGGGACGGTCAGCCCGTCGAGCCGGACGGCCCCCGCAGGGGGGTCGGCCATGCCCGGTGTGATCTCCTCGATGCGGGAGCCCGAGATCCGGACAAGCACCCCCGCGACGACCTCGCCGGGCGGCAGCCAGGCCAGCTCGCACCAGTAGTTCAGCTCCGGCACAGCTCCTCCAGGGCGGTGGCGAGGGCGGCGACCCCCGCGTGGCAGTCAGACATCTCGGCGTGTTCCTCAGGGGAGTGTGAGATTCCCGTTGGATTGCGTACGAACACCATCGCGCTGGGCACGCCCGCGGACGCCAGGATCCCGGCGTCGTGACCGGCCCCGGTCGGCAGGACGGGCACGTCCCCCAGGACGGCGGCGATCCGCTCCCTCAGGACCACGTCGAAGTCGACGACGGGGGTCCACGATTCGGCGCTGACCTCGGCCCCGGAGAACTCGCTCAGCTCGGCGACCAGCGCCCGGACCGCGGCTTCGTCGCCGCCCCGGGCGTCCAGCCAGGCGCTGACCAGCCCGGGGACGGCGTTGGCGTTGTTGGGCGACACCCGGAGCTTGCCGAAGGTGGCCACCACACCGCCCCGCTCGGCGGCTTCGCGGGCGCGCAGCACGGTCCGGGCGAAGGGCAGCATCGGGTCGTCGCGGTCTTCCAGCCGGGTGGTGCCGGCGTGGTTGGCCTGACCGCGGAAGTCGAACCGCCAGCGGCCGTGCGGCCAGATGGCGGCGGCCACGCCGACCGGGGCGTCCCGGTGGACCAGCGCCTGGCCCTGCTCGACGTGGAGCTCCACGAAGACGCCGACGTGCCCGAGGGTCTCGTCGTCGCGGCCCAGCTCGCCGGGGTCGCGTCCGGCCCGGCGCAGCACCTCGGCCATCGAGTCGCCCCCGTCGTCGGTCAGGCCGCGGGCCCGGTCGGGGTCGAGCGCGCCGGTGAGCAGCCGGGAGCCCATGCAGGGGACGCCGAACCTGGCGCCCTCCTCGTCGGTGAAACAGGCCACCCCCAGCGGGCGGGCGGGCTCGAACCCCCTGGCCCGCAGGGCGTCGAGGGCGGCGAAGGCGGACACGACGCCGAGGGGGCCGTCGAAGGCGCCGCCCTGCCGCACCGAGTCGAGGTGACTGCCCGTGACGACACCCGGTCTGCCCGACGGGTCACCCCACCAGGCCCACAGGTTGCCGTTTCGGTCTTCTCGCAGGTCGAGGCCCCTTCCGGCGGCCTCCTGGCGGAACCACTGGCGGAGCTCCAGATCGGCGGGCGACCACGCGTCGCGCAGGTAGCCCCGGGTCCGGCCGTCACGTCCGAGGTGCGCGATGGCACCCCACATCTCGTCGAACACCCCTCCATTATTGTGAATGGGGTCATTCATTGGCGAACCCGCGTCCCCTTCGGCGCGCGGACCCCGCCCCGCCCCGGGACACGGCCCCGCCTCAGGACCGGGATCCGCTCCGGAGCGCGGCCCCGCGCTCCGGCGCCCGGGCCCGGCGCTCAGCTCGCGGGCCCGGCCGTCGGGCGGACGGTGATCTCGGTGACGTGGGCGTCGGGAGAGGCCGTCACGGCCGCCGCCACCGCCCGGGCCACCGACTCGGGGGCCAGGTATTTCTCCGGCTCGTAGGTCCCGTTCTCCTGGGCCCGCACGCCGCGCTGCATGTCGGTGTCGATCCGCCCGGGGTAGACCGTGGTCACCCTGAGGCCGGGCTCCTCCAGCCGGAGCGCGTCAGCGAAGGCCCGCAGCGCGAACTTGCTGGCCGCGTAGGACCCCCAGTTAGGGTTGGCCCGCTGCCCCGCCCCCGAGTTGACCGCCACCACGTGGCCGCCGGCCGCGCGCAGCGCGGGCAGCAGCAGCCGGGTCAGCTCGGCCACCGCGACCACGTTGATCTCCATCGTCCGCCGCCAGACCTCGGCGGGGGTCTCGGCGATCCGCCCCAGCGTCACCACCCCGGCACTGTGCACGAGGACGTCGAGCCGGTCGATCCCGGCGACGTCGGCCTCGGTGACGGCGGTGAGCTCCACCGGCCAGGGCCGCGCGTGCGGCAGGCCCGCGCAGACCTTGGCCAGCGCGTCGACGTCGCGGCCGCCGAGCAGCAGGTCGTGGGTGGGGGCCAGGGCGTGCGCGACGGCGGCCCCGACCCCTCGGGAGGCTCCGGTGACCAGCGCGGTCGGTCGTGCAGACATGCAGGTCACCTTACTCCGGTCACTCCCGGCTACCGAGGGCGGAACGTGGCGGGTCCGGGGCGCTCCAGCGTCAGGGCGTAGACGTCGTGGGGGTAGCGATGGTCGTTCGGGCGGATCCTGATCTCGCCGGCGGCGGCCTCCAGGATCACGCACCGGTACCACTCGCCGTCCTCCAGGAACTCCCACGGCCGCATCAGCACCTCCAGCCCCGACCGGTGGACCTCCTCGGCGGCCTCCCCCTCAGGGCGCGGCCCTCCCAGCGGGTAGCCGAACACGGTCAGCGGCTCCCATCCGCCGTCCACCGGCCGCAGGAAGCCCAGCAGGGCGCCGTCGTCGTCACGCCTGATCTCTCGCATGATTGACACCATATACAAATTTTAATAAAAATTTGGATATGTCTTCCACCCGTGTTCTACTTCTCGGCGTGCTGCTCGACGGCCCGCTCCACGGCTACGAGGTACGGCGCCGCCTCGAACTCATGGGCACCCAGCACTGGGCCAACGTGGCCTACGGCTCGATCTACCACGGGCTGGGCAAGATGGCCGACGAGGGCCTGCTGGATCGGATGGAGGAAGGCAAAGGTGGCAAGACCCTCTACGCGATCACCGACGTCGGCCGGGCCGAGTTCGGGCGTCACCTGCTCAGCCACTGGTGGGAGATCAAGCCGATCGTGGATCCGTTCCAGGTGGCGATCACCTTCATGGACCGGCTCTCGCCCGCCGAGCTGGCCTCGGCGATGGAGGCCAGGGCCGCCCAGCTCCAGTTCGCCATCGGGATGACCGAGCGCGCCATCGGCGGCAAGCAGGCCTACGGCGCCCCCCGGCACATCGACGAATGCCTGCGGCTCAACATCCTCCAGCTCAAGGCCCAGCTGACCTGGGTCGACGAAGCCGCCGAGAAGGTCAGGAACGGCGAGCTCCCCTGAGGGGCGCCCGCCCCCGGAGAGCCGCCGGGCCCCGGAAACCGGTTGAGCCTCCCCCGGCCAGAGGGTCCATCCTCTTCCTTGCCCCGCCGGAGGCCACCGCTCCTTCCTCACCCCTGCCGGGGACCACCGCTCCGCCCCTGCCGGCGACCGCGGCTCTCCGGCCCCACCCCCCGCTCCGGAACGGAGAAAGATGATCATCGAAGCGCACGGCCTGTGCAAGACCTTCACCGCCAGACGCGGACGAGGCAGGACAGAGGAGGTCGAGGCCGTCCGGGGCATCGACCTGAGCGTCGGCGAGGGCGAGATCTTCGCCGTCCTCGGCCCGAACGGTGCGGGCAAGACCACCACCGTCCGGATGCTGGCCACCTTCACCGCCCCCACCGCCGGCACCGCCCGGGTGGCCGGGCACGACGTGGTGAGGGAGGCCGCGAAGGTCAGGGAGCGGATCGGCTACGTCAGCCAGGCCGGGGGCGTGGACGACAACGCCCCCGGCCGGGAGAGCCTGCTGCTGTCCGCGCGCCTGTCCGGGCTCTCCCGGAGCCAGGCGCACACCCGCGCCGCCGAACTGCTGGAGACCTTCAGCCTCACCGAGATCGCCGACCGCCCGGTGAGGTCGCTGTCCGGCGGGCAGAAGCGGCGCTTCGCGCTGGCCATCGGCCTGGTGAACCGGCCGCCGCTGGTCTTCCTGGACGAGCCCACCACCGGCCTGGACCCGCAGAACCGCGCCAACCTCTGGGACGAGGTCCGCAGCCTGCGCGACCAGGGCACCAGCGTGCTGCTGACCACCCACTACCTGGACGAGGCCGACGCGCTCTGCGACCGGCTGGTCATCGTCGACCACGGCCTGATCGTCGCCGAGGGCACCCCCGACAGGCTCAAGCAGGAGGTGGCGGGCGACGTCGTCACGCTCAGGCTCGACGACCTGGCCGCCGCCGGGGAGCTCCTGAACGCCCAGCCCTACATCAAGGAGACCCGGCCGGAGGACGACTGCCTGCGCGCCTACCTCGACGACGGCGAGCACAACCTGCCCGCCCTGCTCCGCGCCCTGGAGACCGGCGGCCTGGCGATCCGGTCGATCTCCCTCGACCGGGCCACGCTCGACGACGTCTTCCTGCGGCACACCGGCCGTTCCCTCCGCGACGCCGCCTGACCCCCATTAGGACCCCCATGTTCCGACACACCATGCTGTTCTTCGGCTACGAGCTCGGCAACGTCCGCCGCAACCCGGTCTGGCCGCTGTTCGGCATCCTGCAACCCGTGCTCTATCTGCTGCTGTTCGCCCCGTTGCTGACCGGGATGGTCCCGGGCGGGACGCTGGTCGACGCGCTGAGGGTCTTCACGCCCGGCGCGATGATGATGATCGCTCTGTTCGGCTCGCTGTTCACCGGCTTCAGCATGATCAACGAGACCCGCAACGGGGTGCTGGAGCGGCTCGCGGTCAGCCAGGCCTGGCGTCCGGCGATCATCCTCGGCCGCGTGATGAAGGACATGCTCGTCCTCGTCCTGCAGGCGCTCCTGGTGATGGGGGTGGCCGTGCTGATGGGTCTGCGGCTGCCGCTGCCGGCCCTGGGCCTGATGCTGCTGCTCATGGCCGCGACCGGCCTGTTCGCCGCCAGCCTCTCCTACGGCCTGGCGCTGGCGATCCGCGACGAGAACGGCATGTCGCAGCTCGTCCAGTTCTTCGCGCTGCCGCTGACCCTGCTCGCCGGAATGATGCTGCCGGTCTCGCTCGGGCCGGAGTGGCTGCAGACGGCCGCCAGGTTCAACCCGCTCTACTACTCGGTCGAGGCGGGCCGTTCCCTGTTCGCCGGCGACCTGTCCGACGGCACGGTCCCGGTGGCCTTCGGCGTCTTCCTCGTACTCGGCGCGCTCGCCCTGACCTGGTCGGTCCGCTCGCTGCGCAAGCTCGCCGGCTAGCCGTACCGCCCTGTGAGGTCAGGTACGCGGCCGGCGGGTGGCTGGCCGTTCAGCGCGGTGCGGCCGGCCGGTCGACGAAGACCCCGGCCTGGTCGGTCATCCGTTCGTACTCCTCCAGCCGGGCCTGCGTCCGCAGCGGCGCCGCGTCCGCCATGGCCTCCACCAGCACCATGGCCAGGGCGAGCGGCGCCGCGTGCGAGTCGAACACCAGCCGCTCGCCGACCGGGGCGTCCAGGATCACGTCGGCCTCGAACGGCACGTCCGGCCGGTCGGTGATCACCGCCGTCCGCAGGCCCAGCTCCCTGGCATCGGCGAGGGCCTGTACGGCCTCGGCCGGATAGCGGGGCAGCACCACCGCGACCAGCCAGCCCGCCCCTGCCCGCCGCGCGGCGTGCAGGCCGTCGGCCAGCTCGGAGCCGCCGTGGGTCAGCAGCCGGACGTCGGGGTGGATCCGGCGGGCGAAGTAGGCGAAGGTGGTGGCCAGCCCGCTCGACACCCGCAGCCCGAGCACCGGCAGCGGCTCGCACCCGGCCAGACCGGCGCCCAGCTCCGCGATGGACGACGGGTCGTTCAGCCCCTCTCGGACCCTCCGCAGATTCTCGATCTCCACGTCGATCGCGGTCTGCAGGTCGTTGGCCCGCGACGGGCTCCGCTCGCCCATGACGAAGGGCCGCAGCGCCTGCCTGAGCTCGGGGTATCCCGCGAAACCGAGCACCATGGCGAACCTGGTCACCGACGGCTGGCTCACCCCGGCCCGCTCGGCCAGCTCCACACTGGACAGGAAGATGGCCTCGGCCAGGTGGTCGTCGAGGTAGCGCGCGATCCGCCGCTGCACAGGCGACAGCCGCCGGCCCTCCAGAAGTCGATCGAGTGCGTCCCCCACGTCACCTCCAACCGCCCGATCGTCGGCGGGAATTCCCGCCCGGCTCCCGCTCTCCCGCCCGCCGTCTCCCACCCGCCCGCCTGCGGCGCACCTGCCCGCCGGCACGTCGGGACGGGCGGGAGACGGTCCGTTCCGGAACCCGCCCGCCGGAGCCCGTCGAGACCCCATGTCAGGGCCTTTCAGGACTCCCGCGCCGGGCCTTCAGGACTCCCGTCTCAGGGACCCTCCGGAACCCTCACTTCAGGCCTTCCGGACCCGCACCAGACCCTCCGGAACCCTCGCATCGGGCCTTTCAGGACTCCTGCATCGGGATGCGGACGCCGCGCTCTCGCGCCACCTCGACGGCCCCGTCGTAGCCCGCGTCGACGTGGCGGATCACGCCCATGCCCGGGTCGTTGGTGAGGACCCTGTTGAGCTTCTCGGCGCTGAGCTTGGTGCCGTCGGCGACGGTGACCTGGCCGGCGTGGATGGAGCGGCCGATGCCGACGCCCCCGCCGTGGTGGATGGAGACCCACGCGGCGCCGGAGGCCACGTTGAGCATGGCGTTCAGCAGCGGCCAGTCGGCGATCGCGTCGGAGCCGTCGGCCATCCCCTCGGTCTCCCGGTAGGGGGAGGCGACCGAACCGCAGTCGAGGTGGTCCCGGCCGATCACCAGCGGGGCCTCGATCTCGCCGGAGGCCACCATGTCGTTGAACCGCTCGCCGGCCAGGTGGCGCTCGCCGTAGCCGAGCCAGCAGATCCGGGCGGGCAGGCCCTGGAAGTGGACCCGCTCCCGGGCCATCCGGATCCAGCGGGCCAGCGGCTCGTTGTCCGGGAACAGCTCCAGGATCGCCTGGTCGGTCTTGGCGATGTCGGCGGCGGATCCGGACAGCGCCGCCCAGCGGAAGGGGCCCTTGCCCTCGCAGAACAGCGGCCGGATGTAGGCCGGCACGAAGCCGGGGAAGTCGAAGGCGCGGGTGTAACCGGCCAGCTGCGCCTCGCCGCGGATCGAGTTGCCGTAGTCGAAGACCTCGGCGCCCGCGTCCTTGAAACCGACCATGGCCTCGACATGCTTGGCCATGGCCTCACGCGCCTTGCGGGTGAACCCGGCCGGGTCCTTCTCCCGCTCGGCGGCCATGTCCTCGAAGGCCACGCCGATCGGCAGGTACATCAGCGGGTCGTGCGCCGACGTCTGGTCGGTGACGATGTCGATCTCGGCACCCCGGCGGAGCAGTTCGGGCACGGCCTCGGCCGCGTTGGCCTCGACGCCGATGCTCAGCGGCCTGCGCTGGTCGCGGGCCTCGTAGGCCAGGCGCAGCGCCTCGTCGAGGTC
This sequence comes from Streptosporangium sp. NPDC003464, assembly GCF_053588315.1. Classification (NCBI taxonomy): domain Bacteria; kingdom Bacillati; phylum Actinomycetota; class Actinomycetes; order Streptosporangiales; family Streptosporangiaceae; genus Streptosporangium; species Streptosporangium sp. NPDC003464. The sequence continues at coordinate 46,558 of NZ_JBSFPS010000010.1, forward strand.
CTTGGCCCGCACGTCCAGGTAGCGGTGCTCGATGCGCCGGTCGATCGACCTGGGGTCGCAGTCGACGCAGATCACCACGCCGTCGTTCATGGTGACGGCGAGCGGCTGGGCGCCACCCATGCCACCGAGCCCGGCGGTCAGCGTGATCGTCCCGGCCAGGGAGCCGCCGAACCGCTTGGCGGCGACGGCCGCGAAGGTCTCGTAGGTCCCCTGCAGGATGCCCTGGGTGCCGATGTAGATCCAGGAGCCGGCGGTCATCTGCCCGTACATGGTCAGGCCGGCGGCCTCCAAGCGGCGGAACTCCTCCCAGTTGGCCCAGTCGGGCACGAGGTTGGAGTTGGCGATGAGCACCCGCGGCGCCCACTCGTGCGTACGGAAGACCCCCACGGGACGGCCGGACTGCACCAGCAGCGTCTCGTCCCCCTCCAGCGTGGCCAGGGTGCGGGTGATCGCGTCGAAGGAGCGCCAGTCGCGCGCCGCCTTGCCGGATCCGCCGTAGACGACGAGCTGCTCGGGATGCTCGGCCACCTCGGGATCCAGGTTGTTCTGGAGCATACGGAGGGCCGCCTCCTGCGGCCACCCCTTGGCGGTGAGCGTGGTGCCGCGCGGCGCGCGCACGATCCGGCTGCCGGTCATGACCGAGCCTCCCCATCAGGACTGAATGAATGTATTCATATTTGTCACCTGGAGGCTACCGGTCAACCTGGACAGAGGGGGGCATCCCGGGCAGCTCATCCGGGATGCCCCGTTTTCCGGTCGCCGGCCCGATCTTTCCCCTGGCCCTCGTCCCGCACGGACTGGACCGGAGACCGGACACGGCGGGTGCCCGGCAGGCACCCCGAGCGAAGGAGAAGCTCCGCACAGGCCGGGATGCCCGCTTTCCTGGGCGGCCAACCAGTCAGCGGGACGGGTGTCCGAATCATTACGTTACGTTCCGCAGAATTTGCCGCCGGCGACACCGGCCCCGAGCTCGGATCTACGTGGGCAGCAGGAACTGGGTGGCGGCGAGCTCGCGGTAGAGATCGTCGTCGTCGAGCAGCTCATGGTGGGTGCCGACGGCCCGCACCCGCCCAGCCTCCATCACCACGATCCGGTCGGCGCTGGTCACCGTGGACAGGCGGTGGGCGATCACCAGCACGGTCGTCTCCTTCGCCACCTCGGCGATCACCTCACGGAGCCGTAGCTCGTTGACCGCGTCGAGCTGGGAGGTGGCCTCGTCGAGCAGGAGCAGCCGGGGGCGGCGCAGCAGGGCGCGGGCGATGGCCACCCGCTGGCGCTCACCGCCGGAGAGCATGATCCCGCGGTGACCGACCATGGTCTCCAGGCCCTCGGGGAGCCGGGCGACCAGGTCCTCCAGCCGGGTCAGCGCGAGCACCCGTCCGATGTCGGCCTCGCTCACGCCCGGCGCGGCGAAGACCAGGTTCTCCCGGAGCGTGCCGTCCAGCACCGGCGCGTCCTGCTCGACATAGCCGAGGGAAGCGCGCAGCTCGCGCAGCGGCCACTGCCCGATGTCGCGGCCGTCGACCGTGATCGTCCCGGCCTGCTGCTCGTAGAACCGTTCGAGCAGGGCGAACACCGTGGACTTGCCGGCCCCCGACGGGCCGACGAGCGCGGTCATGCCACCCGCCGGGACCGCGAAGGAGACGTCGTGGTGGACGACCGGCCGGTCGTCGCCGTAGCGGAAGGCCACCTCCTCGAAGGTCACCCCCGCCGGGGCCGTGCCGATCTCCCCCGCCACGCCGCCCGCCTCCTCGGCCGGCAGCTCCTCGATCTCGCGGATCCGCTTCACCGCCGCCAGGCCGTTCTGCATCTGGGTGAACCCCTGGACCAGCTGCCCCACCGGAGCGACCAGGTAGAACAGGTAGAGCAGGAAGGCGATCAGCGAGGACACCTCCAGCGCGCCGGAGGCGACCCGCGCTCCACCCACGCCGAGCACAGCCACGAAGGCGAGCTGCGCGGAGACCCAGGCGGAGATGCCGGCGATCGAGGTCCACCAGGCGACCGCGATGCCCCGGTCCCGCGCCTCGCGGGCCGCCTCTCCCACGGTGGCGATCTCGCGCTCCTCGGCGCCGCTGGCCTTGACCGTGCGGAAGGCCTGCAGCACCCGGTCGAGCACCGCGCCCATCTCGCCCACCGCCACCTGCGCCTGCGTCGAGGCCCGCCGGATGCGCGGCATGACCAGGCCCACGAGGGAGCCGACCAGGACCAGCACCGCCAGCGTGATGACCAGCAGCAGCCCATCCATGATCGCCATCATCACCACGGCGCCCAGGAGCATGAACACCGAGCCGACCATCTCGACGACGCCGTCGGTGAACACCGCCCGCAGCAACGTGGTGTCGGAGGTGACCCGCGACAGCAGGTCGCCGGGCTTGAGCCGGTCGACCTCCGACACCCGCAACCGCAGCATCCGCCCCACCAGGCTCTGCCGGGCGGAGAACACGACGCCCTCACCCATGCGCTCCAGCACGTATCTGCCGAGCGCGCCGACACCCGCGCCCAGGAGCACGGCGGCCGTCAGGCCGAGCACCGGCCCGACCAGGGAACGCTGCTCGCCGAAGGCGTCGATGACCACCTTCGCCAGCAGCGGCATCGCGAGCCCGGCCAGCGAGCCGACGAGGCTGAGAACGCCGCCCAGGAGCAGGGCCCGTCTGTGCGGGCGGACGTAGGCGAGCAGGAGTCGCCAGGAGGCGGTCTCGGGCAATTTCATCTCCTCTGAGCTGACGTGACCGGCCCCCGGTCGCCGTCCTTCCTATCTACCGCGCACGGACCCACGCCGGGCGTCCCGCCCGGATCCGTAGACGAAAGTCGATGATGTCAACATAAGTTGACGCAATCACCGATGTCAACCAAAGTTGACCGCCAGGGGGTCTAGGGGTGCTGAGGGGTTAGGTGAGATCTCCGGAACACCCGCCCCGGCTCGGGGGCGGGAGATCCGTCCCGGCTCGGGGCGGAACACCTTTCCCGGATCGGGGGCGGAGCGGGGCGAGAATCCCGCGTGGCCGACCGAGCGCCGAGCGCCACGCCCACCCTGACGGAGGAGAACCCGGCCGGACCGGCCGAACACCGCACCCACCCCGGCGGAGGAGGACCCGGCCGGACCGGTCCACGGCGAGAGCCGGCATGGGTCCGAGCGCCTCACGCGCTCGTGCGGAGCGCGGCCCGAACCCGGACCGCGCGGCGCGAAGCCCCAGCGGAGGCCGACAGGCACGGCCCCGCGCAACGGGCACAGGCCGCTCAATAGACACGGGCCTCGCTCAACGGCCGGTGACCGCTCAACGGGCACGGGCCTCGCTCAACGGGCACGGGCCCCGCTCAACGGCCGGTGGGCCGCGGGACGGGACCTAGGCGGGGATCAGCACCAGGCAGGCGTTGCTGCCGCCGAAGCCGAAGGAGTTGGACAGGACCGGGGCCGTGGGGACGGGGCGGGGCTCGCCGTGGACGAGGTCGATGAGGTCGCCCTCGGGGCCGCCGGTGAAGTTGGCGGTCGGGGGGACGAGGCCCTCGCGGGCCGACAGCAGCGCGATCACCGCCTCCAGCGCCCCGGCGCCGCCGACCAGATGGCCGGTCACGCCCTTGGTGGAGGTCACCGGGGGCGTGCGGTCACCGAAGCAGCCGCGCAGGGCGACGGCCTCGGCGCTGTCGTTGTGCGGGGTGGAGGTGCCGTGCGCGTTGACATGGCCGATGTCATCGGGGGCGAGTCCCGCGTCGAGCAGGGCGGCGCGCATGCAGTCTGCAGCCACGGAGCCGTCCCTGAGCGGCGCCACGATGTGGGCGGCGTCGCAGTTGGCCGCGTATCCGCCGATCTCACCGTAGACACGGGCCCCCCGGGCCTCGGCGAGGTCGGCGCGCTCCAGGACGAGGAAGGCGGCGCCCTCTCCCATGACGAAGCCGTCCCGGTCCCCGTCGAAGGGCCGGCAGGCCTCCGCGGGCGAGCCGATCCGCTCCGACAGGGCCCCGACCCGGGCGAAGGCGCACATGGCCAGCGGGGACAGCAGCGCGTCCAGCCCGCCGGCCACCGCGGCGCCGACCACCCCGGAGCGGATCGCGCGCAGCGCCTCCCCGATCGCCGTGGCCCCGCTGGCGCAGGCCGTGTTGAAGGTCAGGCAGGGGCCGCGGTAGCCGTACCGGATGGCGATGCGCGCGGCCGTCGAGCTGGACATCAGCGTCGGCACGGCGTGGACGGGCACCTTCTCCCGACCGAGCGTGTGGCCCACGATCAGGCTCTCCAGCGCGGCGAACCCGCCGCCGCCGGTGCCCACGTAGACGCCGCAGCCCTCGGCCGGCAGGCCCCCCGCGTCGGTGACGGCGTCGGCCGCCGCGGCGAGGCCGATCTGGGAGGTGCGGTCCAGCGTCCTGAGCTCGCGTCCGGTGAAGTAGTCCAGCGGCTCGAAAGGGGCCAGCGGGCACCCGATCGGCACCGGCGTCTCCTCCTCGGCGAGTGCCGGGATCACGGTCGCGAGCGACTTGCCGGCCAGAACCGTGGCGAACGCGTCCCGGACGGTGTTGCCGGCCGGACTCTTCACGCCCAGCCCGGTGACGACGACGCGCGTCACCGGGCCGCCAGCGCGGCGTGCAGGATCCCGGCCATGTCGGCGACGGTCCGCGCGCCCGCGAAGTCGCCGGGTTCGAGCTGGATGCCCAGCTTCTCCTCGATGATGACGGCGATCTCCACCCATTCCAGGCTGTCGATCTGGTGGTCGGCGATGGTGGCGCTGGGCTTGACCTGATCGCTGGGCACGCTGAGCACCTCGGCGATCGCGGACCGGACTACGGATGTGGCTGAATCGAGGGTTGCCATTCGCCCGCCTTTAAAAGTAAAGGGATCGATCCACTCAGGTCCCCGCAATGCCCGGACTATAGCGAAACAGACACAAGTTCTGTCTATGCCCTACCAGCCTAAATTCTGGAAATTTCCGCTCATTTACCGATGATTCATTGCTCGGAAAATCGGCCAATCCGGAGGCGGCCCGGCGGCGAATGGAGGAGCGGGGAATCCGGCCGGGTCCTTTCCCTTCCCAGCACCACCAGGCTCCCTCCCCAGCACCACCAGGCCGGTCACGCCCGTGGCCGGCGGCCGAAAGGACCGACTGACGCATGGAGCTCCGGATCAATCGGCGCGCTCTGATCGGCATCGGTGCCGTCGTCGTCGCGCTCGGCCTGGGGCCGGCCGTACGGGGCCTGACCGGGGCGGTGTGAGGAGCGCTCCGCGCCGGGCGCCCCCGGCGCGTGGACCGGCCCGCCGTACGTCCGCCGGGCACCGGCCTCCGGGGGCCCGCGGCTGGTCAGCCGCGGCGGCGGACGCCGTACTCCCTGCGCATCTCGGCCACGGTGTCCAGGATCTCGTCCTGGGTCTTGAGGAGCTTCGCCTCGGCCTCCTCGGTCCGCCCCTCGGCCGCCAGCCGGCGGTTGCCCGTCCGGCTGCCCAGCTTCCGCTTGGCCCTGGCCTTCATCTCACGCAGATTGAGCTTCTCGATGAGACTCACGATCCACACTCCTTCGGCAGGCAGGACCGTCGACTGCCCGGCGGGCGGCCGGATATGCGTCTCGGGGCCCGACCGGCCGCCGTGGCGTGACAGGCGTCCTCGCGGGGCCCGCGGTCAGTCAGGGTCGGGGACGTCGTCGTAGTCGGCGCCGTGTTCGGCGTCGCCCTCGTCGGCCCGGCGGAGCTTGATGTCCTCCACCCAGGCGTAGGACAGGCGCCTGATCTCGGCGATGCGCTCCCCGGTGACCCCGTACGCCTCGAAGTCCTCATCGGCGATCAGGTCGACGAACTCCAGCCGCATCACCAGCTCGGAGAGGGAGAACTCCTCGTTGTGCAGGCGGGCCAGGCGCTCCAGATCGCGGAAGCCGTACAGGTGGGAGACCGACGCGATGTCGATGACGTCGCGGGCGAGGCTCCGTTCGTGCAGGGCCCGCATCTTGAGCCCCACCGCGTCGTCCAGGGAGACGACGGACAGGTCGCCGACGATCACGGGCTGCTGCTGGAACGCCTCCCGCAGCAGGTCGAACTCGCAGCTCTGCTCGGTCACCGGGTCGCTCACGACCAGCCGGCCCATCCGGGGCGTGACCTCGACCACGGTGACCTCCAGCCCGCTCTCCGCCAGGGCCCGGGCGACCCCGTCCGCGACCTCGGACAGCGGCGTCTCGGCGGCGGTGGCGAAGTCGAGGTCGTTGCTGGGACGCTCGGTGAAGCCGTGGGCGTTCATGGCGTAGCCGCCGGCCAGGACCAGCCCGAACCGGGCGCAGACCGGGAGCACGGCCTGGAGCATCCGCTGCTGGAGGGGCGGCAGGAGCATCATTCCCAGCCCAGCGCGGCGATCTTGCCCTCCCAGGCCCGGCGGTAGCTCGGCCCGAGGCCGCGGCGGAGCGTGGGCCAGTCGGCGACCAGGAGCTCGGCGTTCAGGTAGGACTCGGCGTCTCCCCGGCCGCCGCCGGTGATGACCGTGCGGTAGAGGCTCATCCGCAGCAGCGGGTTCATCAGGTCGAACTCGGTGAGCCCCGACCAGCCGAGGTGGACGGGCAGGGCGACCACCCCCGTGGCCGGACCTCGCAGGTCGGCCAGGGAGTCGGGGACCCGCTGATCGACACCGTCCCAGCGGGATGGAAGCGCGCTCACGCCTCCCAGTATGCCCGCCCGCCCACCACCGGGCCCCGCCCGCTCACCACCGGGCGCGGCGGCGGCTGGAGGGCAGGTCGTGCCGGCCGGAGACGAACTCCTGAAAGGCGATCTTGGCGCGGATCGCCGGGCGGCGCCAGCGCTCCTCGCGGCGCTCGGCCCTGGCCATCTGGCGGGGGCGGGGACGCCGGGCGCCGGACGCCATGAACCAGTGGGCCCAGGGCGATCCCGGGCGGGCCAGCCGCAGCGCGCCGGAGATCAGCAGGAACGGGATGAACAGCCCGGCCAGCCCGGTCCAGATCTTGCCCTTGAGCAGGGTGATCACCGCGAGCACGAGGTTGCCGACGATGATCCCGACGGTGAGCCACGTCCCCTGCGGCGTGCCGTCGGAACGCTCCCAGCCGAGCGGGCGCAGGCCGAGCAGGAGCAGGCCGGTGAGGGCGATCGCGATGAACACCGCGTCGACCGACGTGCGCCCCTCCTCCTCCCAGTAGACGTCGTGCAGGTGCAGGATCAGCGCGAACTCGTCCAGGATCAGGGCGGCGCCGACGCCGAAGACGGCCGCCGTCACGGCGTACCAGCCCTGCGAGATGCCCGAGACGACCAGCCCCGACACCCCGCCGAGCAGGGTCAGCACCACGCCGAACACCACGTGGTGGATGTGCATCTCACCGACGTTGACGTTGCGGAACCAGCCGACCTCGGCGCGGATGAGCCGGACGTTGATCCGGGTGAACACGAAGGCGACGATCAGCGCGACGAAGAAACAGAACAGCGGCAGCCGCCCTGTGTCCACGATTCGCTCTCTTAACAGATCTCCCACGGTTTCACCAGATTATGCGAGGAATCCCCGCAGCAGCGCGGCTGTCCCCTCAAGGTGCTCGGCCACCGCGCGGCGCGCGGCGTCGGGGTCTCCGGCCAGGATGGCGGTCACGATCGCCTCGTGCTGGGTGGCGGCGTGCTCGATGTTGCGCTGGAGCACGGGGATGGCGTTGAGCAGGTCGGTGACCCGCAGCCTGGCGTCGGCGCAGGTCGCGGCGAGCAGCGGGGAGCCGGTCAGCTCGGCGATGGCCAGGTGGAAGGCGGTGTCGAGGCGGCGGTAGTCGTCGGGCCCGGCCGAGTTGACCCCGGCCAGGCGCTGGCGCAGCGTGTCGCGCTGCGCCTGGCTCAGCTCGGCGGTGGCCAGCACCTGGGCGGCGCCGCACTCCACGGCCATCCGGAAGGTGAGCGCGTCGGCCAGTTCGTCGGTGCCCATGTCGGCCACGACCTTGCGCAGGTCGCCCTGGCTCGGGCGCGGCGGGGCGTAGGTGACGAACGCGCCGCCGTACCTGCCGCGTCGCACGGTGAGGTAGCCCGCCTCCTGCAGCGCGCGGATGGCCTCGCGCAGGGTGACCCTGCTGATCCCCAGCTGCACCGCCAGCTCCCGCTCCGGTGGCAGCTTCTCGGTCACCACCCCGAGCTTGATCGCCTGGAGCAGGCGTTCCACGGTCTCCTCGAACGCGTTCCCCGCACGCACCGGCCGCAGCACGGTCGTCAATCGCGGCGACTCGTCCAATCTCACCTCCACCCTTGACAACAGATCCTCACATGGAACTCAATGGTATGAGAGTAGCCCAATAAGACTCCGACGAGGGGAGCCGCTTGGACGTCAGCGAGCTTCGCGACGAGGTGGCCGCGGGACGGGTCGACACCGTGCTGCTGGCGATCGTCGACATGCAGGGCCGCCTGCAGGGGAAACGGCTGTCGGCGCGCTACTTCCTGGAGGAGGTGCTGCACCACGCCTCCGAGGGCTGCAACTACCTGCTCGCGGTGGACGTGGACATGAACACGGTGGACGGCTACGCCATGTCGTCGTGGGAGCGGGGATACGGCGACTTCGTGATGAGACCCGATCTGTCCACCCTGCGCCGGGTGCCGTGGCAGGAGGGCACCGCCCTGCTGATGGCCGACCTGGTGTGGGAGGACGGCTCGGACGTGGCCGCCTCGCCGAGGCAGATCCTGCGCCGCCAGCTCGACCGGCTGGGCGAGCGGGGCTGGGGCGCGTCCGTCGGGACCGAGCTGGAGTTCGTGGTCTACAACGACACCTACGAGCAGGCCTGGCGGCGCGCGTACCGGGACCTGACCCCGGCCAACCTCTACAACGTCGACTACTCCCTCCTGGGCACCGCCCGGGTCGAGCCGCTGCTGCGCAGGATCAGGCTCGGCATGGAGGGCGCCGGGATGTACGTCGAGTCGGCCAAGGGCGAGTGCAACCTCGGCCAGCACGAGATCGCCTTCCGCTACGCCGACGCCCTCACCAGCTGCGACAACCACGCCGTCTACAAGAACGGCGCCAAGGAGATCGCCTCCCAGGAGGGCATGTCGCTCACGTTCATGGCCAAGCCGAACCAGCGCGAGGGCAACTCCTGCCACATCCACATCTCCCTGCGGGACTCCGCCGGGGAACCGGTCATGGCCGGGGACGGGCCGTACGGGCTGTCGGAGACCGGGCGGCGCTTCATCGCCGGGCAGCTGGCCTGCCTGCGCGAGCTGACCCTGCTCTACGCCCCGAACGTCAACTCCTACAAGCGCTACGTGGCGGGCAGCTTCGCCCCCACCGCGGTCAAGTGGGGGGTGGACAACCGCACCTGCGCGCTGCGGCTGGTCGGCCACGGGCCGTCGCTGCGGATCGAGAACCGGGTGCCCGGCGGCGACGTCAACCCCTACCTGGCGGTCTCGGCCCTGATCGCCGCCGGGCTCTACGGCATCGACAACGAGCTGCCGCTCCAGGAGCCGTTCACCGGCAACGCCTACGCGTCGGGGGCGGAGACCGTGCCGCACACGCTCCGCGGCGCGCTGGAGCTGTGGGAGGGCTCCGGCAAGGCCCGCGACGCCTTCGGCGAGGACGTCGTGGCGCACTACGCCAACAACGCCCGGGTCGAGCTGGCCGCCTTCGACGCGGCGGTCACCGACTGGGAGCTGTTCCGGGGATTCGAGCGGATGTGAACATGAAGATCATCAATCCGGCGACCGAAGAGGTGATCGCCGAGGTCGAGCCGGTGGACGCCGCCGAGGTGGACCGGGCGGTGGAGCGCGCCAGGCGCGCCTTCGCCACCTGGCGCGCCGTCGGCCCCGGAGACCGGGCCCGGCTGCTGCGCGCCTTCGCCTCCCTGGTGGAGGAGCACGCCGAGGAGCTGGCCCAGCTGGAGATCGCCAACTCCGGGCACACGGTCGGCAACGCCCGCTGGGAGGCGGGCAACGTCCGTGACGTGCTGAACTTCTACGCCGGAGCGCCGGAGCGCAACCACGGCAGGCAGATCCCGGTGGCCGGCGGGCTGGACGTCACCTTCCAGGAGCCGCTGGGCGTCGTCGGCGTGATCGTGCCGTGGAACTTCCCGATGGTCATCATGACCTGGGGGGTGGCCCCGGCGCTGGCCGCGGGCAACACCGTGATCGTCAAACCCGCCGAGTGGACGCCGCTGACCGCCCTGCGCCTGGCCGAGCTGGCCCTGGCGGCGGGCCTGCCCGAGGGGGTGCTCCAGGTCCTGCCCGGGACCGGGGAGGTGGCCGGGGCCCGGCTGGTCGACCATCCGGACGTGGCGAAGATCGTGTTCACCGGCTCGACCGAGGTGGGCAAGGAGATCGCGGCCAAGTGCGCCGGGCAGGTCAAGCGGATCACCCTGGAGCTGGGCGGCAAGAGCGCCAACGTGGTCTTCGCCGACGCCGACCTGGACAAGGCCGCGGCGACCGCGCCGTACGCGGTGTTCGACAACTCGGGCCAGGACTGCTGCGCGCGCTCCCGCATCCTGGTGGAGCGCACCGTCCACGACGACTTCCTGGCACGGCTGGAGGCGGCGGTGCTGAAGGTCCGGGTCGGCGACCCCCGTGACGAGGCCACCGAGATGGGGCCGCTGATCAGCGCCGAGCACCGCGACCGGGTGGCCTCCTACCTCACCGGGCCGGTCCGCCTGCAGGGCCGGTGCCCGCAGGGACCCGGGTTCTGGTTCCCCGCGACGCTGCTGACCCCCGACAGCCTCGACGACCCGGCCTTCACCGAGGAGATCTTCGGGCCGGTGGTGGCGGTGGTGCCCTTCGACGACGAGGAGCACGCCGTACGGATCGCCAACGACACCAGATACGGCCTCAGCGGGTCGATCTGGACCAGGGACGTCGGCCGCGCCCTCCGGGTGGCCCGGGCCGTCGAGGCGGGCAACCTCAGCGTGAACTCCCATTCGAGCGTCCGCTACTGGACCCCGTTCGGCGGCTTCAAGCAGTCCGGCCTCGGCCGGGAGCTGGGCCCCGACGCCCTGACCGCGTTCACCGAGACCAAGAACGTCTTCATTTCGGAGGATTGACAGCCATGCAGCGTTTGCAGGACCGGGTCGCCGTCATCACCGGCGCGGGCAGCGGGATCGGCCTGGCCACCGCCCGCCGGTTCGCCCAGGAGGGCGCCCGCGTCGTGTGCGTGGACCTGGACGAGGCGAGCGGGTCGGCGGCCGCGGCCGAGGTGGACGGCCTGTTCGTCAAGGCCGACGTCACCAGCGAGGAGGACGTCGTCCGGATGTTCCGGACCGCCTTCGACACCTACGGCAGCGTGGACATCGCCTTCAACAACGCGGGCATCTCGCCGCCGGAGGACGACTCGATCCTGGAGACCGGGATCGACGCCTGGCGCCGGGTCCAGGAGGTCAACCTCACCTCGGTCTACCTGTGCTGCAAGCACGCCATCCCCTACATGCGGCGCCAGGGCAAGGGGTCGATCATCAACACCGCGTCCTTCGTGGCCGTGATGGGCTCGGCCACCAGCCAGATCTCCTACACCGCCTCCAAGGGCGGGGTGCTGGCCATGTCCCGCGAGCTCGGGGTGCAGTTCGCCCGCGAGGGCATCCGGGTCAACGCGCTCTGCCCGGGGCCGGTCAACACGCCGCTGCTGCAGGAGCTGTTCGCCAAGGACCCCGAGCGGGCGCAGCGCCGCCTGGTGCACATCCCCACCGGCCGCTTCGCCGAGGCCTCCGAGATCGCCGCGGCGGTGGCGTTCCTGGCCTCGGACGACGCGAGCTTCATCACCGGCTCGGAGTTCCTGGTGGACGGCGGCATCTCGGGCGCCTACGTCACCCCGCTGTGACCGCCGCGGCGCCCGGCGGCGGCCGGGACCGCCCGTGGAAGGGCCCCGGCCGTGTCTGCCCGCCCCAGCCCCTCCACGCCCGATAACGTGCCGGGACGTGGGCAGACACCCCACGTCCCGGCGTCCGGCAAGAAAGAGATCATGTCCCGTCCCGTCATCGGCATCACCTGCTACATCGAGCCCGCCACGTTCACCGTCTGGGAGATGCCCACCGCGCTCCTGCCGTACGGCTACGTCGACCACGTGGCCCGCGCCGGCGGGCAGCCGGTGATCCTGCCGCCGGTGGGTGACCCCGCCGCGCTGGCCGGGCGCCTGGACGGGCTGATCCTGGCCGGCGGTGGGGACGTCGACCCGGCACGGTACGGCCAGGCCCCGCACGAGCGGACCGGCCACGTCCGCGGCTTCCGCGACGACGCCGAGTTCGGGCTGGCCCGCGCGGCCCTGGAGCGCGGCATCCCGCTGCTGGGAGTCTGCCGGGGCCTGCAGGTCCTCAACGTCGCCCTCGGCGGCAGCCTGCGCCAGCACCTGCCCGACGAGGTCGGCCACAGCGGGCACGCCCCGGCCCCCGGCCGCTTCGGCCGGATGCCGGTACGGCTGACCCCCGGGAGCCAGATCGCCAAGATCCTCGACGCCGAGACCGCGGACGTGGCCCACTACCACCACCAGGCCGCCGACCGGCTGGGTGCGGGCCTGACCGTGACCGCCCACGCCGAGGACGGCACGGTCGAGGCCGTGGAGCTGGAGGGCCACCCGTTCGCCCTCGCCGTCCAGTGGCACCCCGAAGCCGACGACGAGTGCCCGCTGTTCGAGGAACTGGTACGGCGCAGCCGCCCCTGACCGGCGCGGCCGCCCCGGTGGCGAGAACACGCGCCCGGGGGATTTCGCTCGGCCGGTGCGGGCGGTTAGGCTGGTCACGACACCGATGAATCCCGCGCGGGAGAGCGTCCTGACATCCAGGCCAGGACCCCTGAAGGAGCAAGCCCTCCCCGCGAACCTCTCAAGGCAAAGGACCGTGCGGGTAGGTGGCCTCTGGAAAGCAGGTCTCGCGGCCTCGCCGAAGGTGAAAGTCCGGTAAAAACCGGGCGAAGCTCTCAGGCATCGATGACAGAGGGGGAGGATGCTCTCATCTGACCCCTGCCTGAGGTGCGAACATGTCCCGACCTACGCCGCTGCGCGGTGTCCACGAGGCCCTCGGCGCGACGCTGACCGATTTCGCGGGCTGGCTGATGCCGCTGCGCTACGGCAGCGAGTCCACCGAGCACAACGCGGTCCGCCAGGCGGCGGGCCTGTTCGACCTGTCCCACATGGGCGAGATCTTCGTGACCGGCCCGCAGGCCGGCGAGGCCCTCGACTACGCGCTGGTGGGCTACCTGTCCGCCCTTGAGCCGGGCCGCGCCCGCTACACGATGATCGTCTCCCCCTCCGGCGGCGTGCTGGACGACCTGATCGTCTACCGCCTGGCCGACGAGGAGTTCATGGTCGTCGCCAACGCCTCCAACTACCCGCGGGTCGCCGCCGAGCTCACCGAGCGCGCCAAGTCCTTCGACGCCGCCGTGGACGACCGCTCCGAGCAGTACGCGCTGGTCGCCGTCCAGGGCCCGCGCTCGCGCGCCATCATGGGCGAGGTCACCGACGCCGACCTCGACGGGCTGAAGTACTACGCCGGCCTGCCCGCCACCGTGGCCGGCCGCGAGGCCCTCATCGCCCGCACCGGATACACCGGCGAGGACGGCTTCGAGCTGTTCGTCGCCGCCGCCGACGCCGAGCCGCTCTGGGCCGCGCTCACCGAGGCGGGCGCGGCGCACGGGCTGCTGCCGGCCGGGCTGTCGGCGCGCGACACCCTCCGCCTGGAGGCGGGCATGCCGCTCTACGGCAACGAGCTGTCGGCCGATCTCACTCCGTTCGACGCGGGGCTCGGCCGTGTGGTGAGGTTTGACAAGCCGGGCGATTTCGTCGGCCGGGCCGCCCTGGAGCCTCTCAAGGACGTCCCGCCGACCCGTCGCCGGGTCGGACTGGTCGCGACGGGCCGCCGGGTGCCCCGGCACGGGTATCCGGTGGTCTCCGAGGACGGCGCCGTCGTCGGCGAGGTCACCAGCGGGGCCCCTTCCCAGTCACTGGGCCGGCCCATCGCCATGGCCTACGTGGACAACGGCCTGTCCACCGGCCTGGCGGTGGACATCCGGGGTAGTCGCGAACCGGTCGACGTCGTCGACCTGCCTTTCTACAGGAGGAAATAATGAGCAGCATTCCCGATGACCTGCACTACACCAAGGAGCACGAGTGGATCGCGGGCATCGATGACGGCCTGACCCTCACCGTGGGCATCACCGCCTACGCCGCCGAGGCGCTGGGCGACGTTGTCTACGTGCAGGTCCCCGAGGTCGGGGCGACGGTCGCCGCCGGCGACGCCGTCGGCGAGGTCGAGTCGACCAAGTCGGTGAGCGACATCTTCGCGCCGGTGGGCGGTGAGATCGTCGAGGTCAACCAGGCCGTCGTGGACGACCCGTCCCTGGTCAACAGTGACTCCTACGGTGATGGCTGGCTGTTCCGCGTCCGTCTTGAGGGCGACGCCGACGACCTGCTGTCCGCCGAGGAGTACGCCGCGCTCACCTCGGGTGAGTCCTGAAATTTCTCCTCTTGCGCCGTGATCACGCGCACCACCGGGTGCGCGTGGTCACGGCGATGTGAAGGCAAGGACCAGATCAATGGCGATCAGCGTCTTCGATCTCTTCAAGATCGGAATCGGCCCGTCCAGCTCGCACACCGGCGGGCCGATGGCCGCCGCGCACAAATTCGCCCGCGGCCTGGAGCAGGACGGGCTCCTGGAGAAGACCGCCCGGGTCGAGGTGATCCTGTACGGCTCGCTCGGACTGACCGGCAAGGGCCACGGCAGCGACAAGGCCGTCCTGCTGGGCCTGTCGGGTGAGAAGCCCGAGCTCGTGGACGTCGACACCGTCGACGACCGGTTGGCCGCCATGCGCGGCTCCGGGACGATCTCCCTGTACGGCTCCCGCGAGATCCCCTTCGTGGTCGGCGAGCACCTCGTGTTCGAACGCAAGATCTCGCTGCCGCACCACCCCAATGGCATGCGCTTCACCGCCTTCTCCGAGACGGGTGAGCAGCTCCGCGAGAAGGTCTACTACTCGGTGGGCGGCGGCTTCGTGGTGGACGAGAACGCCACCGGCGCCGACCGGATCAAACCCGACGACACCGTCCTGCCGCACCCCTTCACGACGGCCGCCGAACTGCTCGCCCACTGCGCGGAGACCGGCCTGTCGATCTCCGGGCTGATGCTGGAGAACGAGAAGGCCTTCGGCCGCTCGGAGCAGGAGATCCGCGACCAGCTGCTGCACCTGTGGCGGGTCATGGCCGAATGCGTCCGGCGCGGCACCGCCAAGGAGGGCGTGCTGCCCGGCGGGCTGAAGGTCAGACGCCGGGCCCACCAGCTCCACCGGCGGCTGCAGAGCGAGTCCCCGGAGAAGGACCCGCTGCAGACCATGGACTGGGTCTCGCTGTACGCCCTGGCGGTGAACGAGGAGAACGCGGCGGGCGGCCGGATCGTCACCGCCCCGACCAACGGCGCCGCCGGCATCATCCCGGCCGTGCTGACCTACTACGACCGCTTCACCCCCAAGTCCGACGACGACGGCGTGGTCCGCTTCCTGCTCACCGCGGGGGCGATCGGCGTGCTGTTCAAGGAGAACGCCTCCATCTCCGGCGCCGAGGTCGGCTGCCAGGGCGAGGTCGGCTCGGCCTGCTCCATGGCCGCCGCCGGGCTCACCGAGGTGCTGGGCGGCACCCCGGAGCAGGTGGAGAACGCCGCCGAGATCGGCATCGAGCACAACCTGGGGCTGACCTGCGACCCGATCGGCGGCCTGGTGCAGATCCCGTGCATCGAGCGCAACGCGGTGGCCTCGATCAAGGCCATCACCGCCGCCCGGATCGCGCTGCGCGGCGACGGCCGCCACTTCGTCTCCCTGGACAAGGCCATCAAGACCATGCGCGACACCGGCCGCGACATGCTCGACAAATACAAGGAGACCAGCCGCGGCGGCCTGGCCGTCAACGTCATCGAATGCTGAACCGGCCGTCCAGGAAACCCTGCACCTCCGCCAGCCACCGGTCCGGCTGGTCGATGTGGGCCATGTGCCCGGCCTCCTCCAGCACGCGCGCGGTGGCCGAGGGGATCACCCTCTCCGCCCGCGCGGCGAGCGCGGCCGGGAAGACCATGTCCTGGCGGCCGTGCAGGAGCAGCATCGGCACGCCCAGCGCCGCCAGGCGCCGCGGGCCGTCCGGAAGGCGCGGCGAGGGCAGCCTGCCGTACGAGAAACCCAGGACGTCGACGGCCGAGCCGCCGATCAGGGCGAGCAGGTCGGCCACGATCGCGTCCGGCGTGTACTCCAGGTCGCCCTTCGGTGAGCGCCCGCATCCCCGCAGGTCGGGAAAGACCAGGCGGTGTCGGCCGGCCAGCCGGATCAGCGGCTCCACCAGGTAGCTGTGGTCCCAGTCCGGCCCGCCGTGGATGACCAGCAGGGTCCGCTCCGCGGGCCCCCCGACTTCTCGGGTGAACAGGTCGATCGGCACGGGCTTCATCATCTCGTACGGGATCGCCCCGTCTCGCACCTATGCTGGGTGGCTCGTCACGGTGGCTCCTGTCATGGAGCCCGCCTGCCTCGGAGACTCGGGAGGTCCTGGTGCCAGCGGGAGAACGTCCGGCGAGCCGTTTCCTCCGCCTCTCCGGCGCCCACGGGCTCTTCCTGGCCGCCCTGCTGGCCGGCGCCGGGCTCAGGATCCTGGCCGTGCTCGGCTACCGGCCGGCCCTGTGGTTCTGGGCCGACTCCTTCGTCTACCTCAACGCCGGACTCGACCCCCGCCCCATGGAGTCGCGCCCCTCGGGCTACTCCCTGTTGCTGTGGACGCTGCAGCCGCTGTCGAGCGTCCAGGCCGTGGTCGTGCTCCAGCACCTGCTCGGCCTGACCATGGCCGTCTGCGTCTATCTCCTGCTGCGCCGGCTGGGCGGCCTGCCGGGATGGGGGGCGACGCTCGCCGCGCTGCCGGTGCTGCTGGACGTCCACCAGGTCCAGCTCGAACACCTCGTCATGGCCGACCTGCTGATGGAGTTCCTGGCGGTCCTGGCGGTCACGCTGCTGCTGTGGCGGCGCCGACCACCGGTGTGGGCCGCCCTCCTCGCCGGGGCCCTGCTGGCCGCGGCGACCGTCACCCGGACGATGGGGCTGCCGCTGACCGCCGTGGTGCTGGTCTGCCTGGTGATCGGCCGCGCCGGCTGGAAGGCGGTCACCGCCACCGCGCTGGCCGCCGCGATCGGCCTGGGCGCCTACGCCACCTGGTTCAGGTCCGAGCACGGCGACTACGGGCTCACTCGGGGCAACGCCTTCCTGTGGGCACGCACGGCGACCTTCGCCGACTGCGCGAAGATCAAGCCCGCCGGGCCGGAGGCCGCGCTCTGCCTCCCCGGCCCGGTGAGCGAGCGCAAACCCCCGCCCGTATACATCTGGGACGGCGCGTCGCCGCTCAACAAGGTCAAGGGCAGCTGGGCCGAGCGCGACAGGCTCGCCGGCGACTTCGCCGTCCAGGCCATCAAGGCGCAGCCCCTGGACTTCCTCCGGGCGGGCCTGACCGACGTGGCCCACATCTTCGACTGGACCCGCCGGGTCTATCCGACCCCCGGCCCGCAGAGCGCCTACGTCTTCCCCGACACGGCCCGGCCCTTCCCCAAGGGGACCGCTTCCCAGGGGAGGACCGCCGAGGAGGTGACCACGGCCTACCAGGGCGTCTCCGGCGCGCCCTCCCTGGTCGAGCCCTATGCCGGCTGGCTGCGCGCCTACCAGGAGCACGGCTTCCTGCGCGGCCCGTTCCTCGCCGCGATCCTGCTGGCCGGCCTCGCCGGCGTCCTGCTCCGCCTGCGGGACCTCGGCGGCGCCGTGCTGATGCCGTGGGCCGCCGGCACCGTGCTGCTGGTCCTGCCGCCCTTCATCGCCGCCTTCGACCACCGCTACGTGGTGCCCGCCCTGCCGCTGGTGTGCCTGGCCGCCGGACTGGCCTTCGGCACCCGGCGACGGCCGTCAGCGGCGCCTGACGTGCAGACGGACGGAGGCCCCGAGCCCGTCGTCGCCGACCGTCCTGCGGACCTTGCCGACGGCGTCCTTGTTCAGCCGCGCCACGAGTTTGGCGACGTCCGCCTCTGGCCCGCAGCTGATCCCGATCCGCAGCCGGTCGCCCGCCACCGCCCTGACATGGATGCGCCTGAGCCCTTCGACTTCTTTAAGCGCAACCCCCAGCATCGCGATCCCGCTGCCCGTCCGGCTCCCCCAGCGCCCCCAGCCCACGGCGCCCAGCAGCCACCGGATCGCCAGCAGCGTCAGCACCATCAGTAGCAGCGCGGCCAGCCAGCCCACCCACGGGTGCTCGGCCAGGTGGGCGGGCAGCTCCCTGTTCAGGATCCGGTCCCCGCGCGGCTGCGGGAGCTTGCCCCACCCCCGCAGGAACCCGTAGAGCCCGCCCCCGGCCAGCACCGCCCCGGTGACGGCCAGGCCGATCCGGTTGCCCTGGTAGACCTTCATCAGATCCCCCGCCTGCGCAGCCGTACCATGACCTCGCCCCCGCACATCGCGCCCAGTCCCGCCATCCGGTCGCCCACCGCCGTGCCGACCTGGCGCAGCAGCGGCCCGGTCCGCTCCGCGTCGCTGACCACCGTGATCTCGATGTTCCGCCAGCCGAGCCGCACCCGCGCCTTGTCCACGTCGTCGACCGACTGGGCCGCCGCCCGCAGCGTGCGGCGGAGCCCGGACCTGGTCAGGCCCATCACCATCCGGGGGTCGGCGGACTCCAGCGGCACCAGCCGGGTCCTGCCCGGCAGCGCCGCGAGCGCGAGCAGCAGGGTCCCGGTCATCAGCGTGGCCAGCGACACCAGGAGCGGGATCGTGTCGGACCACTGCGCCTCGCCGACCCAGGCGGCGAACTGCCGGTACGGCATCCGCCCGAACGGCGAGCCCGTCACCAGCCCCACCGTCACCCCGGTCGCGGTGGACAGTGTGAGGGAGGCCGCCAGGGCGACCACCACACCGGCCGGGGTCCTGCCCGGTCTCAGCGACCGCAGTGACCGGCGGCGGACCGCGTTCAGGTTCTCCCCGCCCGCTGTGCTCCCCGCGCTCGACAGGATGTCCTGGAGAGTGCTCATCACCCGGTCAGGTTTACGCGGCCCTGGCGTCCCGCGCGGGTCCCGACCTGCCACTTTCACGATCTTGGAGCCGCCCTGGCCGGAGAATTTACCGCCGCGCCACCAATATGAATAATACTCATATTCGGTTGGATCAGGTTATCCTGCCGTCATGGACGACCGCCAGCGCTACGACCGGGCCACCGCGCACCTGGACCCCCCGTTCGCCCTGCTCGACCTGGCAGCCCTGCGCTCGAACGCGGCCGGCATGTCACGGCGGGCCGGCGGCAAGCCCATCAGGGTCGCCAGCAAATCGATCAGATCCCGGCCCGTCCTGGAACGGATCCTCGCCATGGACGGCTTCGCCGGGATCATGGCCTTCACCCTGCCGGAGGCCCTCTGGCTGGTCTCCACCGGCCTGCGGGACGTGCTCGTCGCCTACCCCACCGCCGACCGCGCCGCACTGGCCGCGCTGGCCGCCGACACCCGCGCGGCACAGGAGATCACCGTGATGGTGGACCGGGCCGAGCACCTGGACTTCATCGAGTCCGCCGTCGCCGACGTCCGCGACCGCCACGAGATCCGGATATGTCTTGACATCGACGCCGGATTCATCGCCTTCGGCGGCAGATTCCGCGCCGGCGCCCGGCGCTCCCCCATCCGCGACGCCGACCAGGCCGCCGACCTGGCCGCCGACGTCGCCAAACGGCCCGGCTTCCGCCTGGTCGGCCTGATGGCCTACGAAGCCCAGATCGCCGGCGTCGGCGACAACCCTCCCGGCAACCCCGCCCTCACCAGGGCGATCCGCCTGATGCAGGCCCAGTCGCGGCGCGAGCTGATCACGCGCAGGGGCCGCATCGTCCAGGCCGTCACCCAGATCGCCGACCTGGAGTTCGTCAACGGCGGCGGCACCGGCAGCATCGACAAGACCGCCCGCGAGAAGGCCGTCACCGAAGTGGCCGCCGGATCGGGCTTCTTCCACCCCCGCCTGTTCGACTTCTACCGCGGCTTCACCGGCCGCCCCGCCGCCCTGTTCGCCCTGCCCGTCGTCCGCCGCCCGGCACCCGGCGTCGTCACCGTCCTCGGCGGCGGCTACCACGCCTCCGGCGCCCCCGGCCCCGACCGCCTCCCCCAGCCCTACCTGCCCTGCGGGCTCCGCTACGACCCCGACGAGGGCGCCGGCGAGGTCCAGACCCCGCTCCTCGGCCAGGCGGCCGAAGACCTGCGCGTCGGCGACCGCGTCTGGTTCCGGCACGCCAAGGCGGGCGAGCTCTGCGAACGCTTCGCCACCCTGCACCTGATCGACGGCGACGAGATCGTGGACGAGGCCCCCACCTACCGGGGCGAGGGCCGGACCTTCCTCTGACCTCTGATCTCTGAGCCGGGTCACCTTCCGGGCCTGGCCTCCGGGCCTGACCGTCCTCCGAGCCTGGCCTCTGAGCCGGACCATCCTGCGAGCCTGGCCGCTGAGCCGGGGCCATCCTCCGAGCCGGGCCTTCCCCCGGACGGAGACCGGCGCCGGCGGCGGACCCGCCGGATCAGCCGCGCCGGCGCCGCCAGAGCATGATCATCGCGCTGACCGCCAGCACCGCGCCCACCCCGATCAGGAGCGGCGCCAGATCCGGCCGATCGTCCGCCCACAGGTCATCGGGCTCATCACCCAGCCTGACCGGCCGCGGCGCGCCCCCCACCGCCTCGCCGACCCGGTCCCCCACCGAGACCAGGAACTGCCTCGCGCTCGTCTCCGCCTTGGCGACGGTGCGCCTCGCGACCTTCTTCGGGCTCACCCGATCGGCGATGGCGTCAACCGTCTGGGCCAACTCCGCACGGGTCCGCTCGATCCGCCGCTCCAACTCCGCGGGATCGGTGTCCGCCATGGCTCTCCTCTCATCGCCCTTGACATTGATCAGTCTGTCAGGTCCGACCCTCCCACGACACTTCAGGTCGGCCGGTAAGTTGACCCGGGAACGATTCCTCAGAGGAGCCACATGAAACTCGAGCCGGGCGACGCCGCCCCAGACATCACTCTCCCCGCCGCCGACGGCACCACCGTCTCCCTCGACGCCTACCGCGGCAAGCGGGTCATCCTCTACTTCTACCCCGCCGCGATGACCCCCGGCTGCACCAAGCAGGCCTGCGACTTCCGCGACAGCCTCGCCTCCCTGACCGCGGCGGGCCTGGTGGTCCTCGGTGTGTCGAAGGACAGCCCGGCCAAGCTCGCCAAGTTCGTCGAGCGCGACGCCCTGACCTTCCCCCTCCTGTCGGACCCCGACCTGGAGGTCCACAAGGCCTACGGCGTCTACGGCGAGAAGACGATGTACGGCAAGACCACCCTCGGCGTCATCCGCTCCACCTTCGTCATCGACGCCGACGGGAAAATCGAAAAGGCCCTCTACAACGTGAAGGCGACCGGCCACGTGGCCCGCCTCCGCCGCGAACTCGGGCTCGAATAAATACCGTTTTTCGCCATTTATCACAGCATGCGCATGCCCCAAGAAATGTCAGCCCCATTACCTATCCTTGGGGCATGCCAACCAAATACAAGTACACCCCCGAAATGCTGGCCGAGGCGGCAGCCAACTCCCTCAGCATCGCCGACGTCCTCCGCCACCTCGGCATCACCATCGCGGGCGGCAATCACGCCCACATCAGCCGCCAACTGAAGCGCCTCGGGATCGACACCTCGCACTTTCTCGGCCAAGCACATCATCGAGGACGGCGCTCGGCCAGGCGGCTTCCACCGAGCGAGGTTCTCCGCGTACGCCCACCGGGTTCCCTCAGGACCAAGCCCCCCATGCTCCGCCGGGCGCTTCAGGAAGCGGGCGTGCCCTACCGGTGCGATGGCTGTAAGATCGAGGGCGTCTGGGAAGGTGGACCGCTCACACTGCACGTCGACCATCTCAACGGCGACTGGCTTGACAACAGAATAAATAACTTGCGATTTCTCTGTCCGAACTGCCATTCTCAGACGGAGAACTTCGCAGGGAAAAACAGAGGGGCCGTAGCCCAACGGCAGGAGGCAGCGTCTTTAGGTGGCGCGCAGTCCGGGTTCGAATCCCGGCGGCCCCACAAACGTCCTAAGAATTATACCGTCGATCTCAGGTCCGTGACGGTCAGTGTCACCCTGTCCCCCCAGGACGCTTTCTTCATCGAGTATTACTTGAATCAGAAACGCGTCCGGACGAGATCCGCGGTGATGCGTAAAGCGATTCAACTGCTGCGCGAATCCACTCACGAAGAGGACTACGCCGTCGCGTTCGGCGAGATGGACGAGGGTGCTGGGGCGGAGCCGTGGAACACCGCGGAGGGCTGTGGCGGCGGGGAGGCGACGGGGTGAGGTCCGGCCGGTCGGCCGCGGCCCTGCGGCCGACCGGTGCCTGACCGCTCTCAGGCGGTGCGGCGCAGCAGGAGGGTGACGAAGCCGAGGGTGTCGCGATAGCCGTTGAGCCACATGTCGCGGTGGTCGCGGGCGGCGGCGAGGGCGGCGTCGCCGTCGGGGCCGGGGTGGTCGAGGGCCCAGTTGGTGAGGGTGCCGGTCCAGGACCACTCGTATTCGTGCCATTCGGCGGGTTCGCTGGTGTGCGCGTAGACGGTGGCGTATCCGGCGTTCTCGGCCTGGGCCACGGTCGCGGGGAGGTCTCCGTAGTCGTCGGGCCGGGCGTCGAGTACGGCCAGCGTCTGCGGGCTCGGGGGCTGCTCCCAGAAGCCCTCTCCCACCAGTGCGAGCCCTCCGGGGCGCAGGTGGCGGCTGATGTCCTCCATGGTCTGGGTCAGGCCGCCGAAGGCGTGGGTGGAGCCGACGCAGAGCACGAGGTCGTAGGGGCCGGTGCCGGTGAAGTCGGCGGCCGGGACGTCGTGGAGGTTGAGCCGGTCGGACAGCCCTCGGCGGTCGGCCTCCTTCTTGGCGGCGGCCAGCGCGTGCGAGGAGATGTCGACCCCGTCGGCGGTGGCGCCGGGGTGCAGTTCCAGGGCCCGTAGCGTCCAGGCGGCCTCTCCGCATCCGAGGTCGAGGATGCGTGCTCCGGCGGGGAGTTTCGCCCGGGTGAGAAGGCGTTCCAGATGCGCGTCGCTCACCGGGGAGGCGATCGGATGGTCCTGGTGGGCGATATGACTGATCAGTTGGCGTTCCACCGGGGTGAATATGCCCGACGTCGGGACTGGCGCACCACTGAATAAATCCGGCGGGTGGTCAGGTGAGGGGTGTGAGGCCCGGCCGGTCGCGGGTGGCGGTGCCGTAGTCCTGGAAGATGAGCTCTTCGAGGCCGGAGCCGTGGTGGACGCCGGTCTCGGTGCCCACGGCGAGCACCGAGACGTTGCCGTTGGTGGTCTGGAAGACCGGGCCGCCGATGTCGCCGCCGCGTGAGGAGCGCCGGCCGCGTGCGGACAGTGGGTCGAAGTAGCACTCGTGGCGGCCGTAGATGTCGTTGCCGCGGAGCTGGGTGTAGGCGCCGTCATGGTGAGGCCGCAGATCGCCCCGGAGGAGGACGCTGGAGGGGGCCCGGAGCCGGTCGGCCGCCTGGTGCGGTTCGGCCTGTGAATGTTTGGTCGGCTGCGGGAGGGTCATCCGGTGGCGGCGCCGGAGATCGGGTCGCGCGGTGCATCCTTTTCACCGCGCGACCCGGCGTGATTGTGATCCGCCATCACAAACATTCTCCCTTTACTCACCCCGGAGGGTGCTCCCGGAAACCATGATGCCCAATTGGGGGTAAAGAAGGCGTAAGCCATGGGTGATGTGCGACCTGGGTCGTAGACGGGGCTCCCCCCTGAGGGGGAAGGGCATTGATCTGCGGATACGTATTGTGGTGATGTGTTCGGCAGATTACGCGCCTGGAGCCGGCGCCATCCCAGTGCTGTGGACGCCCTGTGGCTGGCGCCGTTCATGCTGGCCTGTCTGGGCACCGTCGTCGGGCTGGCGCTGGATCCGGAGCTTTACCTCGGGCAGAGCGGGATGGGCTTCTGGGGCTATCTGGGGTTGGGTGTGGTGCTGGTCGTCCCGCTGTTCTGGCGGCGGAGGTGGCCCCTGACGGTGTTCGCGATCGTCTCGACGGTGAGTTTCGGGCAGTGGCTGTCGGGGGTGGAGGCGACGCCGTTCAACATGGCGGTGCTCATCGCGATGTACGCGGTGGCGTCGCTGTGCTCGCTGCGGTGGGCGATCGCGGCGGGCCTGGTGGCCGAGCTGGGGCTCGCCCTGTCTTTCGGTCAGATCACGACAAATCCTGATCCGCGCACTTTCGCCAGCGCCTCGGTGTTCGTGGTCGCGATCTGGATCGCGGGGATCTACGCCAACACCCGCCGCCACTATCTGGAGAGCCTGGAGGAGCGGGCCGAGCGGGCCGAGCGGGAGCGGGACCAGCAGGCCCAGCTGGCCGCGGCGGCCGAGCGGGCCCGCATCGCCCGCGAGCTGCACGACGTGGTCGCGCACAACGTGAGTGTGATCATCGTTCAGGCCGACGGGGCGGGTTACGCGATCGACAGCGATCCCGAGCAGGCCCGTAAGGCCATGCAGGCCATCTCCGTCACGGGCCGGCAGGCGCTGGCCGAGATGCGCAGGATGGTCGGCGTGCTGCGGACCGACGGCGCCGCCGTCGAGGAGGAATACGCCCCGCAGCCGAGCCTGTCGCAGCTGGACGACCTGGTGGCGCAGGTGCGTTCCTCGGGGCTGCCGGTCGATTTCCAGGTCACCGGCGCTCCACAGGAGCTGCCCGAGGGGGAGCAGCTGACGGTCTACCGGATCGTGCAGGAGGCGCTCACCAATACCCTCAAGCATGGCGGTCCGGACACCAGGGCCACGGTCGAGATGGAGTACGGCTTGCGCGAGCTGCTTCTGCGGGTGACCGATGACGGTCGCGGCGCAGCCGCCCCGGGGCGTCCGGGCGGGCACGGTCTGGTCGGCATGCGGGAGCGGGCGGCCATGTTCGGCGGGAGCGTCGAGGCCAGGCCCCGCATGGGCGGCGGGTTCCAGGTGACCGCGCGGCTGCCGATCGGCGAGACCGGGCGGAGCCGGGCCGCGTGACGGGCGTGCCGGACGCGGTGGGCGGAGTCTCCGTCCGGACCGGCGCGGGACCGGGGAGCCGGTGCCGGTGGAGGCCGGGGAGCCGGCGGAGGGGGTGGGGAGCGGTGAGCGGCCGGTGATCCGGGTCATGTTGGTCGACGATCAGGTGCTGCTGCGGGCCGGGTTCCGCATGGTGCTCGGCGCGCAGCCGGACATCGAGGTCGTCGCGGAGGCGGGCGACGGGGCCGCGGCGGTCGAGGCGGCGCGGACGGCCGAGGTCGACGTCGTGCTGATGGATGTGCGGATGCCGGTCATGGACGGGGTGGAGGCGACCCGGCTGATCTGCGCGGCGGGCGAGCGGCCCCGCGTGCTGATCCTGACCACCTTCGACCTGGACGACTACGCGTTCGCGGCGCTGAAGGCGGGTGCTTCGGGGTTCCTGCTGAAGGACGTGCCGCCGTCAGACCTGATCAGTGCGATCCACTCGGTGCACAGCGGGGACGCGGTGGTCGCGCCGAGCACGACACGGCGGCTGCTGGAGCGCTTCGCCGTGCATCTCCCCTCTCCGGGCGCGGCGGAGCCGGCGGCGCTGACCGGGTTGACCGCGCGGGAGCGGGAGGTGCTCGTGCTGGTGGCCAGGGGCCTGTCGAACACGGAGATCGCCGACCGGCTGGTGCTGGCGGAGGCGACGGTCAAGACGCATCTGGGCCGGGTCCTGGCCAAGCTGGGCCTGCGGGACCGGGCGCAGGTCGTGGTGTACGCCTACGAGTCGGGCCTCGTGACCCCGCATTCGGCGGGCTAGCGCGGCGGCGGCGGGGTGCTCCTCGGCCGAATGGCCGATGCGGGGCTACCCCTGAGGTGGCGGTGATCCTTCCGCGGGAGCCCTGCGGCGGAGGGAGAGTCCGTCCTTCAGTCCGATGGCCTGCGCTTTCTCCGGCAATAGCGTTTATCCCGTCGTAAACGCAGATGTTTGCCGAGGAGAGTTGACGTGACCATCACCGGAGAGGTCGGCGCCTGGAAGGCGCGGGAGAGCGTGGCGGCCGCCGTGGTAGCCAGAGGTCTGACCAAGGTGTACGGGCAGGGGGACGCTGCCGTGCACGCCCTCCGGGGGGTGGACGTCTCCTTCGCGACGGGCGCCTTCACCGCGATCATGGGCCCCTCCGGGTCGGGCAAGTCCACGCTGATGCACTGCCTGGCCGGGCTGGACACGGTCAGCGGCGGGCAGGTGCACATCGGCGACGTGGAGCTCACCGGGCTGGGCGACAAGCAGCTCACCCTGCTGCGCCGCGAGCGGATCGGCTTCATCTTCCAAGCGTTCAACCTGCTGCCGACGCTGACCGCCGAGCAGAACATCCGGCTCCCGTTGGAGATCGCCGGGCGCCAGGCCGACCGGGATCTGTTCGACCGGGTCGTGGAGACCGTGGGCCTGCGTGACCGGCTCGGCCACAAGCCGACCGAGCTGTCGGGCGGCCAGCAGCAGCGCGTGGCGGTGGCCCGGGCCCTGATCAGCAAGCCGCAGGTCATCTTCGCCGACGAGCCGACCGGCAACCTGGACTCGCGCAGCGGCGCGGAGGTGCTGTCGTTCCTGCGTACCTCGGTGCACGAGCTCGGCCAGACGATCGTGATGGTCACCCATGACCCGGTCGCGGCCTCCTACGCCGACCGGGTGGTCTTCCTCCGTGACGGCCTGCTGGTCAGCGAGGTGGTCAAGCCGACGCCGCAGACCGTGCTCGACACGCTGATGAAGCTGGAGGCCTGAGTTGCTGAAGACGACTCTGGCCGGGCTGCGGGCGCACAAGCTGCGCCTGCTGCTCACCTCACTGGCGATCGCGCTGGGGGTGGGCTTCATCGCGGGCACGTTCGTGCTCACCGACACCATCGAAGCGGGTTTCACCCAGAAGTTCTCCGCGGCGGCTGACAAGATCGATGTCGCCGTGCTGCCCGTGCCGGACGAGAAGTCCGACGCGGTGCCGTCCGTCTCCGCCGCCACGCTGGAGAAGATCCGCGCCGTCGGCGGCGTCGCCGACGCGCAGGGGCTCGTGCAGGGCACCGCCGCGCTGATCGGCAAGGACGGCAAGGCGGCCGGTGACTATCCCACGGCCGGCATCTCCATCGCCGAGGGCTCGCTGAACCGCACGGCGATCACCAGTGGCTCCGCCCCGAAGACCCCGACGGAGGCCGTGCTCGACGAGAACACCGCCGAGACCCGCGGTTTCAAGGTCGGCGACACCGTCACGGTGCTGGACTCCGGGAACGCCGAGCACCGGTTCACGCTGGTGGGCCTGTTCGACGTCGGCCTCAACCAGGAGCTCGGCTACACCGGTGCGGTGGGCTTCACCACCGGCGCGGCCCAGACGATGACCGGGGAGAAGGGTTTCCGGGAGGTCGACGTCGCGGCCGCCGAGGGAGTGTCGCAGGAGACGGTGCGCGACTCGGTCGCCGCGGCCCTGGGCTCGGGATACGAGGTCAAGACGGGTAAGCAGTACGCCGACGCCATGGCCAGGCAGAACGGGGCCGACACCGAGTTCCTCAAGCTGGGCCTACTGCTGTTCGGCCTGGTGGCGATGTTCGTGGCCGCGCTGGTCATCTACAACACCTTCAACATCCTGGTCGCCCAGCGGACGCGCGAGATGGCGCTGCTGCGCTGCATCGGCGCGACCCGCGGGCAGGTGTTCGGCTCCATCGTGCTGGAGTCCGTCGTGGTGGGCGTGCTGTCGTCGGTGCTGGGCCTGCTGCTGGGCTACGGGCTGGGCGCGGGGGCGCTGGCCGTGCTGTCCTCGGTCGGGGCGCCGCTGCCCGAGGCGACCGCCGCGCTGACGCCGCGCACGATCGCTCTCGGCCTGCTCATCGGCCTGGTCGTCACGGTGGGGGCGGCGCTGCTGCCGGCGCGGTCGGCGACGAAGGTCGCACCGATCGCGGCGCTGCGCACGCAGGTCGAGGAGCACACCTTCCGGGCGGGCCTGACCCGGGTGATCTTCGCGTCGCTGTTCCTGGTCGCGGGCGTGGGCGCCACGGTGGCCGCGCTGAACATGGGGGCCGGTCAGACCGCGCTCGTGGTGGTCATGGCCGGGGGCTCTCTCGTCTTCCTCGGGGTGCTGACCCTCGGCCCGGTGATCGTCAAGCCGCTCGGCGCCTTCGTGGGCTGGCTGCCCGCCAAGCTGTTCCGGGTGCCCGGCAAGCTGGCCGTGGACAACTCGCGGCGCAACCCCAAGCGGTCGGCCACCACCACCGTGGCGCTGACCGTGGGCGTGACGCTGATGACGCTCATCGCCGTCCTCACCGGCACCATCCGGATGACCTACACCCAGAAGCTCGACGACCAGTTCCCCGTGGACTACATGGTCCAGGCCCAGGCCCGGGACTCCGGGCTGCCCCGCGCGCTGGCCGAGGACCTGCGGACCAAGCCCGAGCTGACCTCGGTCGTCGCCTTCCGGGCGAGCGCCGCCAGGGCCGGTGACAGGGGCGAGAAGTATGAGGTCGGGACCTTCACCGCCGGCTCGGACTTCAGGCCGGAGCTCGCCACGGGCTCGATCGACCTTCTCCGGCCCGGCACCGCGGTCGTCGCCGACCACGTCGTCAAGCGCCTCAAGCTCAAGGTCGGCGACCGGCTGCCGGTGCGGACGGCCAGGGCCGGCACGGTGGACCTCACGATCGTGTCCACCTTCGACCCGCAGAACACCGATCTGGCCGAGGTGACCGTGCCGGACAAGGATTTCGAGCGCTACTTCGGCACGGTCGACGACAGCCGGGTGATGATCAACGCCAAGGACGGCGTCAGCCCCGAGCGGTCCCGCAAGGTGGTCGAGGCGGCGGCGCAGCCGTACCCGACGGCGAAGGTCGCCAGCTCGACGGATGTCCGAGGCGAGTTCGACGAGGCGCTCGACATGATGTTGATGATCATCACCGGCCTGCTGGGCCTGGCGGTGCTCATCTCCCTGCTGGGCATCGCCAACACGCTCTCCCTGTCGGTCCACGAGCGGACCCGTGAGTCGGCGCTGCTGCGGGCGCTCGGCCTGACCCGGCCCCAGCTACGGCGGATGCTCTCGGTGGAGGCGCTCATCCTGGGGCTGATCGGCGCGCTGGTCGGCGTGGTGCTCGGCGTCACGTTCGGCTGGGCCGCGGCGCGGACGATGACGGAGGACGTCGTCTTCCAGCTCCCGGTCCTGCAGATCCTGGCGTTCGTGGCGCTGTCCGGCCTGGCCGGGGTGGTCGCCGCCGTGCTGCCCGCCCGCCGGGCGGCGCGCGCCTCGATCGTGGGCTCGCTCGCCGCCGGCTGACCTGGCACTCACCGCCCGCGGGCCGGGCGCTCCGGTGGCCGACCGGGCCCCGCCCGCGGGCCGGGCACTTCGGTGGCCGACCGGGCCCCGCCCGCGGGCTGGGCGCTCCGGTCACCGGCTGGGCTGCGACGACGTCTGGGCACGCTCCACCGCACTGCTACGGGCCATCCACGAGCACCCCTACAACGCCGCACTCG